>DASUNJ010000608.1:0-8356 GCA_036277235.1 Thermoanaerobaculia bacterium
CCCGCAAGCTGGACGTCGATCCCGAGGCCGCCCTCGCCGGCACCAACCGCAAGTTCCGCACGCGCTTCGCCGCCGTCGAGCAGGGCCTCGCCGCCAAGGGCAAGACCGCCGCCGAGGCGACCCTGGAGGAGATGGACGACCTGTGGGAGGCGGCCAAGGGGCGTCCTACTCCAGAACGGTGATCCCGGCCTGCTCAGCCGCTTCCTGAACCCCATCGAAGCCGGGCCCCACGTAGAGCGGCAGCGGCGGCTCGGCAACTTTCAGATCCTTCCGGACCACCCGGTCGCCGAAAAGCACCAGGGCGAAGGCGGTGTCGTATTGGCGAGAGACCCAGACCAGACCATCGATCCGTTCATCGCAGGCATGAAGAGCCTGAGCCCAGCGGACGGTGTCGCCGTAATGGGCCGCATCGCTCTCGATCAGCTCCGCACGGGAGACCTCCAGCCGGCGCAGCCCATATCCGTGAAGCTGGGCGAGTGTCAGCTCGCGCACGGCAACCACGGTCGACACCAGCATCGGCTTGAGCCCCAGGCGCAGGATCGTGCGGGCAGGCCCCCGGAGCGGGACTTCGTGGAACACAGTTTCGGAAAGAGCTCCGTTCAGCGAGCTCGCTCCGTAGAGCGTCGGCACGACGTTGCCCTCTGCAGTCCTGAAGGGATGGAACCGTCCCCGGCCGAGGCCCGGATTGAACTCGGTAGCCCCGAAGCGGCTGTCGTGGCAGCGCACGATCGGCGCGCCGGGAGGCCAGGTTTGAAGCAGTGGATCGAGAAGGGCAGGATCTGGGACCGGCAGGTCAGAAGACAAGATCGAAGGCCTCGTGCCGGGCCGCCTCGGCCACCGCCGCCGGATTGCTCTCCAGGAGATCGACCGCCCTCCGCCCTCCCAGCCAGCCATTGTTCGAGAGGAACCAGATGGCCAGCGGCCAATCCCGGTCCTGCTGCCCGAGGGTAGACAGGACCTCGGTGATCACCGGGTGGGGCTGGCCTTCGCCGTCGAATTGATATGCGGGAAACAAGGTCTGGCCGTGATGGGTCACAGAGAAGATCCGACCCTCCTGCTTCCAGCGGTTCGCGAGCGCGGCCTTGTTCGCGGCCCGCGAGCCGGCGATTTGGGCGACCTCGGCACTGGTCAGGGCTCCGAACTCCTGGAGCAGAGCCTCCCTCGCCAGTGCGTTGCGGCGCGCTTGCAGCACCCTGGCGGCGCTGGGCACCATAGCAGGAAGCATGGACTCGATGAGCTGCTTGGTGTCAACCGGCCTGCCACGGGAATCCGTGATCTCCGCGGTGAACACCCCGTTCCTCTGTACGAGCTTCACGAGCGCCTCGGCATCGGAGACGACGCACTGGGCGACGATCCGCTTGCCGATGTAGAACTCGACGGTCCAGCGTTCCTGAACCGCGACCACGTCACCCGCCGGTAGCAGCCGCGGCTCGGGCGCCTCGGGATGAATCCTGTAGTAGACCTGTTCGTGCGTGGCGTTCGCAACGTTCATGATGGAAATGATAGACCGGCTTGGCGATCATGTCAATCACTCAGCACGTCAGCCACATAGGGAGTCAACAGCTCGGCCACCTTCTCCTGCCCCGCGGCCGTGGGGTGGATGCCGTCGGCCTGGTTGAGGTCGGCCACGCCTCCCACGCCTTCCAGGAGGAAGGGGACCAGGGGGACGTCCATCTCCTTCGCGAGGCTGGGGTACATGTCGGAGAAGCCCTTCGCGTACTCGGGGCCGTAGTTGGGCGGGATCTGCATGCCCAGGAGGAGGACGCGGGCGCCGGCTGCCTTGGCGCGGCGGACAATCTCGCGTAGGTTGTGCTCGGCCTGCTCCAGCGGCAGACCGCGGAGGCCGTCGTTGCCGCCCAGGCCGACCACCACCACGTCGGGCTTCTGGGAGAGCAGCCAGTCGAGGCGGGCCAGGCCGCCGGCAGTCGTGTCGCCGCTCACCCCGGCGTTCAGCGCCTTGATGGGGATGCCCTCCTCTTCCAGCCTCTTCTCCACCAGGGCCGGGTAGGCCTGCTCCCCTCCCAATCCGTAACCGGCGGTCAGGCTGTCTCCCAGGAAGACGACGAGCGGCTCGTCGGCCGCAACCGGGACCGGAGCGGCGGGCGGAGGAGCGGGCGCAGCCGCCCTCGCGGGCAGAGAAGCGCGATCTCCAGGGCTGCATGCTGCAGCCAGGAGGAAGAGGACGAGTATCGAAAGCGTTGTGCGCATCAGGAGCTCCGTTCAGGGCCGCCGGCCGATGGTAAGCTCGGCGCCGCCGGCGGCGTTCTCCTAAAGAAAGGCCGGGGCCGGCCCCGCGTATTCCTCTGCATGGATCAGATCACTGTCCCAAGAATCGACATCCACCGTCTGACCCGCCGCCTTCCCTCGGGAGGCCGCGAGCTGACCATCCTCGACCAGGTCGACCTCGCGATCAGCCCCGGCGAGTTCGTGGCGGTCCTCGGCCCCTCGGGCAGCGGCAAGTCGACGCTGCTCGCTCTGATGGCCGGCCTGGACCGCCCCACCTCCGGCGAGATCCGCATCGACGGCGAGCCGATCCAGAACCTCTCCGAGGACGGACTCGCCCTGCTCCGGCGCCGCAAGATCGGCTTCGTCTTCCAGAGCTTCCAGCTCCTGGGCAACCTCACGGCGCGGGAAAACGTCCTCCTCCCCATGGAGCTGCTCGGACTGGCCGACGCGCCCGCCCGGGCTAATGAGCTGCTCGACGCCGTCGGCCTCCAGGACCGCGGCCATCACTACCCGAGCCAGCTCTCCGGCGGCGAGCAGCAGAGGGTCGCGCTGGCCCGCGCCTTCGCTCCCCGGCCAGCCATCCTCCTGGCCGATGAGCCCACCGGCAACCTCGACGGCGCCACCGGCCGCAAGATCCTGGAGATCCTGACTGGCCTCTGGCGCAGAGAAGGGACCACGCTCGTGCTCGTCACTCACGACCCCGCGGTCGCCGCCCTGGCCGACCGCCGCATCCACCTGCTCGACGGACGGATCGAAAGGGAGGAGACGGCAGCGAAGCTCCAGCCGGCCGAGGTCCTCTCGTGAGCCCCCGGTTCTTCTTCAACACCCTGATCCGCGAATCCCGCGGCGCGCGCGGCCGGCTCGCCTTCTTCGTGGCCTGCCTCTCCGTGGGCGTGGCCGCCGTGGTCGCGGTCGCGGGCATGTCCGCGAGCCTGGACGAAGGGGTCCGCACCGAGGCCCGCCAGCTCCTCGCCGCCGACCTCGCCATCGAGGGGCGGCGCCCCGTGCCCCCCGGCCTCGACTTCGCCAAGGCCGGGCTTGGCGGCGCGCAGCGCACCGACCTCAAGGAGATGGTCACCGTCGTCCTGGCGCGGACGAGCCAGGTCGTGGAGCTACGGGTCGTGAATGGAGAGTACCCGTTCTACGGCGAGCTGGAGCTCCAGCCGCAGCGCCCGCTGAGCGAGCTGTTGGGGCCGGAGAGCGTCGTCGTCGGCTCCGAGCTGCTCTCGAACCTGGGGCTGCGCCAGGGGGACACCCTGCGCGTCGGAGGAGCGCCCTTCCGAATCGCGGGCGTGGTGCTCTCCGAGCCCGACCGGGTGAGCATCTCGTTCACCATCGGACCGCGGGTGTTCATGTCCAGCGAGGGGCTGGCCCGCACGCAGCTCGAAGGCAAGGGCAGCCGCGTCGGCCACCGGACGCTGATCAAGCTGCCGGCATCGTTCTCCGCGGAGCGGCTGCCCCAGGCCAAGGAACGCCTGGAGAGCGCCCTCGACTCGACCTGGTACCAGGTCGAGACGTACAAGGAGGCGCAGCCCGCTCTGCGCAACAGCATCGACCGGGTGGACCGCTTCCTCGGCCTCGTGGCCCTGCTCTCTCTCTTCGTCGGCGGGATCGGGGTCGCCCAGAGCGTGCGCGCCTGGCTCTCCAGCCGGCTGGACGCCATCGCCGTGCTCAAGTGTCTGGGCATGCGTCCGCACGAGATCTTCCTGCTCTACCTGGGACAGACCGCGCTCCTGGGGCTCGCCGGCAGCCTGGTCGGGATCGTCCTCGGCTCGGCCGTGCAGCTCGCGCTCCCCTCGCTCTTCCCCGACCTGATCCCCGCCGAGCTGGTCCGGCCCTGGCAGCCCACGGCCCTGCTGCGCGGTCTGGCTCTGGGGGTCGGGGTCGCCGTGCTGTTCAGCCTGCCTTCCCTTGCGACCGTGCTGCGGGTGCCGCCCGCCCGGGTTCTGCGCCGCGACGCGGAGCCGCTGCCGAGCCACCGCTGGGTGACGGCCGCCACCCTGATCGTGCTCGGGACCGGCATCTGGGTCATGGCCACGGCGCAATCGCGCTCGCTCGACCTCGGCTCGCGCTTCACGGCCGGCATGGTCCTGGTCACGGCGCTGCTCGCGGGAGCTGCCTTGCTGATCTCCTGGATGGTCCGCCGCCTGCCCCGCGAGTCGCTGCCCGGCCGCATCTGGATGCGGCACGGCCTCGCCGCCCTGGCCCGGCCGGGCTCCGGCACGGTCAGCGCCATCGTGGCCCTGGGCCTGGGCGTGCTCGTGGTGCTCGGCATGTCGCTGGTCGAGCGCCGGCTGTCGAGCCAGCTCGCCACGGCGATCCCGCCGGACGCGCCGAGCGCCTTCCTGATCGACATCCAGCCCGCCCAGTGGCCGGGCGTGCACGACATTCTCCTCAAGCAGGGCGCTTCCCGCGTGGACTCGGTGCCGGTGATCATGGCCCGCGTATCCGCCATCGACGGCCGCACGGTCGAGCAGCTCGCGGCCGAAGCCGAGGCACGGCGAAGGAAACGGGAGGAGGAAGAGCGGGACGGCGGCGAGGAGCAGGAGGGGGATCGCCAGGGCGCCCGCCGCTGGGCCCTCACCCGCGAGCAGCGCCTGACCTACTTGAAGGAGCTGCCGGCCGACAACCGGCTCGTGGAGGGAAAGCTCTGGAGCGATCCCGCCCGCGCCGAGGTGAGCGTCGAGCAGGAGTTCGCGGACGATCTGGGCCTGCACCTCGGCTCGACGATCCGCTTCGACGTCCAGGGTGTGCCGCTGGAGCTGACCGTCACCAGCCTGCGCACCGTGGACTGGCAGACCTTCGGGATCAACTTCTTCCTGGTGGTCGAGCCCGGCGTGCTGGAGAAGGCGCCGCAGCTCCGGCTCGCCGCGACCCGCCTCCCCCGGGGAAGCGAGCAGGGGGTCCAGGACGCCCTGGCCGCGGCCTATCCGAACGTCACCATGATCCGGGTGCGCGAGGTGCTGGAGAAGATCGCCGGAGTTCTGGAGCGGATCGGGGTCGGCATCCGGTTCCTCGGCGGCTTCACGGTGCTGGCCGGCATCGCCATCCTGGGCGGCGCGGTCAGCGCCGGCTCGGCGCGCCGCGGGCGCGAGGTGGCTCTCCTAAAAACCCTGGGGATGACCCGGCCGGGGGTCGCGGGCGCGTTCGCCGTCGAGTACGCCCTGATCGGCCTGGTGGCCGGGCTGATCGGCGCGGCGGGTGCGACGGTGCTCGCCTACATGGTGGTGACCCGCGGCTTCGAGCTGCCCTGGGAGCTTCAGGCCTGGCCGGTCGCGGCGGCGCTCGGCGGCGCCGTGGCGCTCGCCGTCGGAGCCGGGCTCGCGGCCAGCGCCCGCGCCCTGGAACGCCGGCCGATCGAGGTGCTCAGGGCCGAGTGAGCTTCCTAAGGGCTCGTCACGAAACAAGTGGCTCATCTGTAGAGGGCGCGGGGGGCTCCCTCTCCCGCGTAGCGGGGGAGGGCTGGGGAGGGGGTCTTCCGGCAGCCGCTCGGCTCCGGCTCTTCCCACGAGCTTGCCCCGCAGCTCGCTCACGCCCGCTGGAACAGCTTCTCGTCCAGATCCATTGCTCGTGAACACGAAATCCTCCTGGGGAGTCCCCGGTCATATGCTTTCCTGGAGGATTTATATGGATCAGGTTTCCTTTATATACCCAGCCCCGGCAGATATATGGCGGAGCCCCGTCTCTCCCGCGGACGGTGCAAATTCATATATACGGCGCGTCCAAATAATGGGGAGAGTGGCTTTCTATATGGGTAGAGGCCGCGGATATATGGAACCTGGCCGACTTCATATACCGGCCGCGAAGAAATAATGGGTAGACACCCCGGGCATATGGGTAGATATAGCTACCCATTGGTTTCGCCTTCGAAGGCGCCGGGCTCTTCCGTCGTATCCCGAGTCCTGAGCTCCAGCACCCCGTAGCCGTACCCCAGCCCCACCTTGCGCGAGATCTCTTCGTCGCTCAGGCCCGCGGCGTCGATCAGGTTCGGCTCCATCGGGTCGCGCCCCGCGTTGACCAGGTAGCGGATGCGGTAGCCCGCGGGCTCGTACACATCCCGCACCAGCCCCCATTCCATGTCCAGGGAGTAGGAAATCCAGGTGGCGATGAGGTCGGGGCGCCGGGAAATCACGTACCCGGGATCCGTCTTGCTGTGCCCCGGCACCGCCCGGCCCGGGTTCGGGGGACGGTGGGCGATGTGGACGTCGGTCAGCCCGAGCATGTCGATCGTGCGCAGGCCGGAGAAATAAGGCACCTTCCCCACCGCGTCGGACGCCAGGACCGCTCCGGGGTGGTGCTCGCCGATGTGGCGGCCGAGGAGCACCCAGCGGTCGTAGTGGTCCGGCAGGTAGGCGAAGCGCGGATCCGTCGGGATCTGGATGAGCTGGACCGCGCACACCGCCACGGCCAGCCTGGCGAGCGCCCGCGGACGCGCCTCCTTGACCAGGCTCAGGATGGCGAACAGGCCCATGGGGAACAGGATCAGCAGGAAGCGCTCGTAGAAGACGTCACCTCCCACGTAGATCCAGTAGCCGACCCAGGGCAGGAAGAACAGCACGGGAAATGAGAGGGCCGAGGACCGCCGGCGTGCCAGCTCCAGAACGAGGAGCAGGAGCGCAAAGACGTGAAGCAGAAGGCCGGTCGTGGAGACGATCAGGGAGAGCTGCTCCAGAGCAACGTCGATGCGAGCTCCCGGCGTCCCCGACACCTTGGCGTAGTAGGTGTTCGGCAACGGCCAGCCATAGTAGGAGAGCCGCCAGAGGACGAGGCCGGCCACGGTGGCCGCCGCCGTCGCGGCGATCGCCAGCCCCGCCCGGCGCCGACCTTTGAGGAAGAGAAATACCGCGGCGAGGCCGGGCATGAGGAAACCGTCCGCCCGGGTGAGGATCAGAAGGACGGAGAGGCCGGCCACCAGGAGGAGCCGGTTCTTCCTGCCCTCCGCGGCTTCTTCAACCGAGATCCAGATCCCCACCTGAAGGCAGAGCACCAGCGACGTTTCCAGTCCCGAGGCCACCGCCACCCAGATGGACGGGCAGAGCGCGAGGAGGACGACCGCCAGCCCGCCGCGGAAGCCATCCAGGCGCCTTGAAATGAAGCTGCCGACCTGGATCACGGCAAGCGCGGCGAACCCGAAGTTCAGCGCCACGGATAGCGGGTAGAGGCGCTCCGGTCCCGCCAGCCAGGCCAGCGGAGCCATCAGCAGCACGTAGAGGAGGTTGGTGTACCCCTCGACCCGCTCGCCGGGGTTGAAGACGAGCCCGTGGCCGGCGATCAGGTTGAGGGCGTAGCGGTAGGAGATGTAGGCGTCATCGGACCCTGCCGCGTGCCCCGAGAGATCGCTGTGGGAGTAGCCCCAGGCCGCCTGCAGCAGGCAGCCGAGAGACAGGATCGCGAGAGCCGCGGCCAGAAGCCGGCGGTTCATTCGTCGGGCTCTTCCGGCGCATCCGGCCGGTCGAGCAGATAGCTGACGGGGACGAACTCGTAGCCCAGGGCCCTCGCCTTGGGGATCTCCTCCTCGAGGATCGCGAGCGTCTCGGGGAGAGGATGGCCGATGGCCACGGCCGCGCCGCGGGTGCGGGCGAGCCCCAGCAGGCGGTGGAACTGCGCGCGGATCGCCTCGGGGCTCGGGTCGGGATCGAGGAAGACCTGGCGCTCGGCCGCGGGGAGCCCGAGCCGCGTGGCGACCCGGTAGGCCACGCTCTGCGCGCTGGTCCGCGAATCCAGGAAGAAGAGCCCCCGCGACGAGAGCACCCCCAGGATCGTGGTCATCGACGGCTCGTCCGCGGACAGCCCCGATCCCATGTGGTTGTTGACCCCGGAGGCGCCGGGCACGGCCTGGAGCGCGGCCAGGGTGGACTGCCGGAGCTGCTCCGGCGTCATGCCCAGGCGGAGCGCGCCGGGGCCGGGATCGTTCGCCGCGCCGGCCGGCTCCATGGGGAGATGCAGGAGGATCTCTTCGCCGCGCTGCCGCAGCTCCGCGACCACTGCCGGCGTCTGCTCCTCGAACGGGAGCACGGCGTAGGAGATCGGGACGTTCAGCCCTTCGAGGGCATGGAGGTCGTCGAGGCTGCGGCCGAGGTCGTCGATGACCAGGGCCACGCGCCCGCCCTCGGCCGGAGCGGGCGCGGCA
>DASUNJ010000609.1:0-4681 GCA_036277235.1 Thermoanaerobaculia bacterium
GGTGGGCGGTGGTGGGGGGGGGGGGGGCGCCGGCGCGGGCGGCGATTTCCAATCTGCACGGCGCACGGCCTCGGCCTCGTCGAGGGTCTCAAGCACCAGAGCGATGATGTCGGGACGACGATAGGTGTCGCGGAATTGCGACGCAGGTAGAAAGTCAGCAGCTTCGTCGGACCCGCGGTTTACATGCCAGCCGATCAGATCTTTCCCGTCGCCTGACGCGTCGTAGTAGCCGCCCGGGGTCCAGAGCACCCAGCGCATACCGTCGCGGTAGGTGAAAAGCGCAAGGAGCTCGGCACCGTCGCGAGCGCGAAACCAACGGATCGTTCCGTCACCGAAGGCGGCGAGGGCAAGGCGGCCATCGGTAGTGAGATTGACTGCCCAAGCAGGCCCGGGGACGGAGTTCGGCTTAGACCAGAGCTCAGCGCCGTCGCTGCGGAAGGCGCGCAAGTATCGATCCGTGCCCAGCAGGAAGCTTTGATCATCTGCGGCTACAGCGAGACTAAGGAATGTTTCATTGGCCTTGAGTGGGAGAATTACCCCGTTGCGCCGTGGCTCCGTCGTGGATTCCCAAGTGATGTTGAGACCCGGCGCAGAAGTCCGCGGTGAGGCAAGAAGCTCGCCGTCGTAATAGCCGCGGTAGTAGGTAGCCGGATCGAGTATGAGGTGGCGCCCAGGGACGGAGAAGACAGCCCAATGCTCTTTCCGGTTACCGTAGTCGAAAGAAACACGCTCGCCTCGACGGTCGATTCGGAAGCTTTGGCCAAGTCCGCGTAGGTCGGCCTGCGTGGTTCCCCGATGAATTATCCGCTCGCCGGAGGGGGCAAGCACTCCCCAAGTCGGACCTTGAGAGCCGTAGGCAAGCCGCCCGTCGGTCAATGGGCGGAGATCCACAATTGTACTCAGAGGCCCCGGCAGATCGAGAATCCGACCACGACCGGACTGCGACCAGCGGCGGATAGAGAGCCGGTCGCCGACTTGGTGTCGGCCGGCAGCGAAGAGGAAGACGCCATCGGCTGACCAGGCGACCGAGCCCAGAGGATTGCTGATGCCGGAAGTGTTCGGGCTGAAAAGCCATTGCAGCTCGGTCCCGGAGACGACATCGACCCGGGCGCTGTCGGAATAAGCGACCGCGATCTGTTGGCCATCGGGCGAAAACGCAACGCCGAAGGGTTTCCTGCCTCGGGGTGCCTCGCGGTCTGCGAGCTTGCGGTGCTCGGCGTCATAGAGCCGGAGCCGCCCGTCAAAGCTGCTGGTGACGAGGCGGCCGGCCCTGTCAAAGTCGGCCCAGTAGCTGCTGGCCTTGGACTCGTTCTCGCGGAAGAGCTCGACCCCGTCGGAGGTGCGGAAGACCCGCAACCCGTTCGCCCCTCCCAGGGTCGTGGCAAGCCGTTTGCCGTCAGGGCTGAAGGCGAGATGCAGAACGACGTTGGGCAGACCCGTGAGCCTTCGGACGAGCTGACCGGTGGAGGAACCCACCCTCCCAGCACTTCGGACATGCGGTTCCTGAGGAAGACGCTTTCTAACCAGCGATGAACAAAGGGAAAACCGTCACGACCTCGCGACACCCCCGTCACCCCGCCCGCACTCCCGCTCTCTACATTCGGCACCATGACCGCCCGAGCCGACCTGCACGTCCACAGCAAGCACTCGAACCGGCCCAGCGAATGGATCCTGCGGACGTTCCGCGCCCCGGAGAGCTTCACCGAGCCTTTGGACATCTACCGCACCTGCCGCGGGCGCGGCCTGGACTTCGTCACCATCACCGACCACGACACCATCGACGGCGCGCTCGAGATCGCCCACCTGCCCGGCACGTTCGTGTCCTGCGAAGTCACGGCGGAGTTTCCCGAGGACCGGTGCGAGGTCCACGTGCTCGTCTTCGGCATCCACGAGCGGCAGCACCGGGAGATCCAGGAGCTGCGCGGCAACCTCTACGAGCTGCGCGACTACCTGCGGGACGAGGACGTGCTCTGCTCGGTCGCCCATCCCCTGTTCAGGGTCAACGACCGCATGACCCTGGAGCAGTTCGAAAAGCTGCTGGTGCTGTTCAACCGCTTCGAGACCTTGAACGGCATGCACGACCGGCGGCTCAACGGCCTCGCGCGGCGGATTCTCACCTCCCTGTCCCCCGAGCTGATCGACCTCCTGGGCGGGCGCCACGGGATCGAGCCCTGGGGCCCCACCCCCTGGGTCAAGAGCTTCACCGGCGGCAGCGACGACCACGCCGGCCTCTACATAGCCACCACCTGGACTGCCACGCGGCCGACCTCTACGGTCGAGGCCTTCCTGGCCCAGCTCCGCGCCGGCCGCTGCGATGCCGGCGGCGACACGGGCTCGCCCCTGCGTCTCGCCCTCAGCCTCCAGGCCCTTGCCGGCGAGTACTTCCGGCGGCAGCTTCCGGTTGGCCGGTGGCTGCATCCGCGCCTGCTCGGCCTCGCCTCGCACTGGGTCTCCACCCACTGTCAGGGCAAGGGCGCCGACCTCCTGGACAGGGCTTCCCTCCGTTTCCTGCCAAATGGCGCGTAGAATCGTGGCGTGACGGCGGTCGTGGTGCAGCCTCTCACCTTCCCGGACGTCAGTGCCCGTCCCGAGGCGGAACCCCTTCTCGCCGGCCGCCTGGCCGCCATCGACATCGGCTCCAACTCCATCCACATGATCGTGATCGCTCCTGAGGCGGCCGGGGGCTACAGGGTCCTCGGCCGGGAGCGCGAGATGGTCCGCCTGGGCAAAACGGCGCATGGCCGCGGCGCCCTCTCCGAGAGCGCCATGCGCGACGGCCTGGAGACGCTGGTCAAGATGACCACCCTCGCCCGCCTCAAGGGCGCCGAGCGGGTCGTGGCCGTGGCCACCAGCGCCGTGCGCGAAGCTTCCAACGGCGACGACTTCCTCTCCCGCGTCAAGGCCCAGACCGGGCTCGACGTCCAGCTCCTCACCGGCGTCGAGGAGGGGCGGCTCATCTACCGCGCCGTGCGCGAAGTGGTGGACCTCGGGCACGGGCCCGCAGCCATCGTGGACGTGGGCGGCGGCAGCACGGAGTGGATCTTCACCCGCACCGGCGAGATCGAGCAGGTGGTGAGCCTCGCCCTGGGCTCCCTGCGCAGCGCCAACGACCTCCGGGGAGATCCTCCCTCCGCCGCGTCCGTGGAGAAGCTCCGGCGCCGCATCCAGAAGCGACTGGAGAAAGAGGTACCCCACGGACCGGCCGAGCGCCTGGTCGCCACGTCCGGCACCGCCGTCTGCTGCGCGGACCTCGTGGACTTCTTCGCCGGCCGCGATTGGAAGGAGGCGTCCGCCGCCCTGCGCGAGGTCCGCCTCAAGGACCTGGCGCAGCTCATCGAGCGCCTGCGTACCCTCCCGCGGCGGGAGATCGCCGACCTCCCGCCGGTGGGCATTCCCCGGTCGGAAAGCCTGCTCGCCGGGGCCGTCCTGCTCCACGAGCTGGTCTCGCACGCCGGGGTCGACCGCTTCCAGGTGAGCGGCCAGGCGCTGCGCGAGGGGCTGGTGCTCGCGGCGCTCGGCCAGCCGATTCCCGCGGCGCGCGAGCCCGAGGACCTGCGCCGCCGGCAGGTGCTCCGTCTGGCCGAGCGCACGGAGAGCGTGTACCGCCACAGCCTCCAAAGCGCCCGCCTCGCCGTCCGCCTGTTCGACGTCACGGCCTCGCTGCACGGCCTCGGCTCGCGCGAGCGCGAGTGGCTGGAGTACGCCGCCCTGCTCCACGACCTCGGCTACTCCATCCACTACCGCAACCACCACAAGCACTCGTTCTACCTGATCTTCAACGCCAGCCTCGACGCTTTCGATCCGCGCGAGATGGAGATCATCGCCCACGTCGCCCGCTACCACCGCGGCCCGGCCCCGAAGCGCAGCCATCCCACCCTCGCCGCCCTCAAGCCCTGGCAGCAGAGGATCATCCGGCAGCTCACCGCGCTGTTGCGCGTGGCCGACGCCCTCGATCGCACCCATGCCTCGCGCGTCGAGGAGGTCTATGGCTCGATCCGCAAGGACCGGGTCACGCTGGAGGTGGTGTCGCGCTACGACGTGGGATTGGAGCTGGAGGCCGCCCGCGGGCGCGGGGAGTACTTCGAGAAGGTCTTCGGTTGCCGCCTGCGCCTGCGGCAGGGGCTCGAAGCTGCCGTATAAGCAATCTTCAATTTGTAAAAAACACCTGCTCCGGACCTCCTGTTTCTTTTTTGCACCATAGAGTTAAATGTCTGCGTCACATGGAGTTAACATACTTATCACCGGCCCGTCACATCGGTTTTGCGGAAATCTATTCACGGTCCGCAGCCCCGTCCTTTCCCAAAGGGGACGGTTTCCCATAAAGGGCTATTTTTCAATGACTTACACAAATTGCACAGAGCCTTGTTCAAAGAGTGGAAAGGGCCGTCAGACCGCGTTTTTACGGGGCTTCCAGGGGCCATTTCCGCAGGGTTTTCCGCAGGTCCTGTGGAGAACTCCGTGCTAGCCTTTCCGCCAATGGCACGTGAAAGGATTCTGCTCATCGAGGACGAGCCCGACATCGCCGAGGTGCTGCAGTACAACCTGGAGAAGGAGGGGTTCCAGGTCGAGCTCGCCGCCCGGGGGGATGCCGGCCTGGAGGCCGTCCGCCGCGAGAGCCCGGACCTGATCCTCCTCGACCTGATGCTGCCGGGGCTCGACGGCCTGGAGATGACGCGCCTGC
>DASUNJ010000610.1:0-28293 GCA_036277235.1 Thermoanaerobaculia bacterium
CAGGACTACCGGCAGGGAGCCGCCGCCCCCGGAACCTTCATCGAGACGCTGCAATCCCAGGGCTCGACCCAGCTCCAAATGCTGAAGCTGCACCTTCACCCCCAGCAGCCCATCGAGGGAGCCGAGGTCTACGGGAGCCTCATCTACGCCCCCAAGCTCCCCGGGTACTGGGTGTTTCTCTACTCCAAGCTGCCGAAAGCGCAGGCACGCTGAGATCCTGGCGCAGGTAAGTCACTTCCCTGTGCCCTGGAGTTACTTTCCTACGTCGTGGAGTGACTCACCTACGCCATGGAGTGACTTACCCACGCCGTGGAGCGATTTACCTGCGCCGTGGAGTGACTTACCTGCGCCGTGGAGTGACTCACCTACGCGGTGGAGCGACTTACCTGCGCCATGGAGTGACTTCCCTGCATCGTGGAGTGACTTACCCGCCGCCCGGAAGTCACTTTCGAGCGCCCGGAAGTCAGTTCGCGATGCCCGGAAGTGAGCTCCGACTACCGGGAGCGCTTTCCGCCTGCTGCGGGAACCTATCGGCGAGCCGCCGCAGCTTATCGGCGTGTTCTCGGAACCTATCCGCCTCCCGTCGATAGATTCAGGGAAGCCGCGGAACGCGCTCGCACTCTCGCCGAAAGGTTCGGGGACGCCGCCGAAACGTTCGGGGGAGGCGCCGAGCGAGATGGGATCACTGCGATCTGGATGGGGGCCTCCCTGATGGAGCTGGGGCTGTCCGCCATCTGGCTGGCGACGGTTCCCACCTGGATCGGAAGGCGCCCATCTGGCTGGCGATGGCTCCCACTTGGATGGGGACGGCCCCCATCTGGATGGGGAAGGTCCCCATCTGGCTGGCGACGGCTCCCATCTGGCTGGGAAAGGCGCCCATCTGGCTGGGAAAGGCGCCCACCTGGATGGCGAAGGCGCCCATCTGGATGGGGATGCCCCCATCTGGCTGGCGACGATCCCCATCTGGATCGGGATGACCCCCATCTGGATCGAAATTGGTCTTCACCCATCGGGACGATGGCGGCATGGTAGCTGAGCCCTCTCTTGGAGGAAGCCGTCCCTCATCCGTGGTGAGAGTGCCGGGGGAGTCCCACCCTTGGCATGGGTGCAGCGGTCTGGTGTCAGCGCTAGTCGTCGTTAAACTGCGCGAAGTTCTCTGCCAGCTTGGCGATCCAGTCATCGGAGGAGTCTGGATTTTCGGTCAAACCCGCAGCAACTTCTTCCGCCAGCTCCAAAAATTCGGGAGAGCGGGCGAGGGCTGTAGACGCGGCCGAGTTGTCCGGGTCCAAGACTCGCCTGACCAGCTTCAGGGCCACGGTTCGCTTCTGATGGATGTCCATCCAGTTACTCGTTGTCGGAACTTCGACCGCTTTAGACTCCACCGGCTATGGGGTTCCCACCTCCCTAACCCGCTGGCTCAGTAGTCTACAAGCATTATCTTCACATTATACAAGCTGCGGAAAAGGACGACTGGAGTTGTCGGCTTGGCGCGACGTTAAGCTCCCGAAGGGGTGCGGATAGAGAGGAAGAACGGCGCCTCACCCAGGCAACTGGCGAAAGCGGAGGGTGGGATCGGTGCGGGCCGCATCCAGATAGGCCGCGATCTCCCGGACGAAGGCGGCGGAGATCTGCTCCTCCCGGACCGCCTCCTGGAAGAGGACCAGGGCGGCGACGGCCTCGCGGTGGACGTCCTGGGACCGGAAGATGGGAAGCATCTCCCGGGCGAGCGTCTTCAGCTCGGCCGTCCGCCCCTGCCGGAGATAGAGCAGCGCTAGGTCCATGGAGACGATGGCCGCGTCGTAGCCGAGCCCCTCCTGGAGGAAGCCGTCCCGCATCTGGAGGAAGGCTGTCTCGGCGGCCGCAAAGTCTCCCTGGGCCTGGGCGATCTTGCCACGGAGACCCGTAAGGCGGAGCTGGAGCCAGGACTCCGGGTACCTCTTATATAGGTCCGCGTCGCTATCCAGCACCTCGGCGGCTTGCCCCGGCTCGCCGCTATCGACCAGGAAGAGCGCCAGGTTGTACCGGCCGCTCATGTAAAGCCGAGGCTCCCGCTCGGGAGACAGTTCCGCCAGGGCCGCGCGGGCGACTTCGACGGCGAGATCCGGATTCCCCTGAAGATTGTGGGTCGCCCCCAGGTTGAGGAGGACGCGCGCCATATCGACCCGGGAGTCGGCAAGCTGGTAGAGCATCACCGCCCGGGTGAACAGCTCCTCGGCCCGCGTGAGCAACCGCTGATCTTTTCGGAGGGAGCCTTCCAGGTCGTCGATCCGGGCGAGGATGGCGGCTTCCGTGACTCCGTGCTCGGTAACTAGGTAACGAGCATGGCTGAAGTGCTCCTCGGCTCGTCGGGGATTGCCGCCAACGCGGCTGGCGTTGGCCATTGAGGCGACGGCCAGGGCAAGGATTCCAAGCATCTCGGAGTCATAGGGGGACTGCTGCATCACGACGCGTGCCAGCTCGGAAAAGTGGTATGCCTCTCGCGTGTCTTTCATCAGCCCGCGATGGCTTTCCTCCAGGAGCAGATGAGCCAGATGCCCGCCTCGGAAGCGACTTCTCGACCGCTTGATCCGACCGGCGCGCTCCTCCTGCGGGAGCTTGAGCAGGTCCCGCAGGTCCCGCTTGGCTTGCCGATGTTTCTTCTCAAGTTGAACCACCTGAGCACCGAAAGCAGCTGAGGCCATCGCGGCATCTGTTCTCGTCTGGCCAGCAGCCTCGCACCGGAACCGCTCAAACTCACGCCGGCAGTGGGGACAGAGGCTCAACAGATGTTGAAGGCCGATCTGCGTCAGGAGCCGCGGTGGCAGCTCGCCCCGATGAACCCCGAGCAGTAGCTCTCGCGTGACATGGATGTCCGCCATTGGCTCCCCTTTTTCGCCAGAACAATATCCCCAGAGCACGGCGTTTCGTAGATCGATATCGTCTCACAGAAAAAAAGCGGGTGCGAAGAGGCACCCGGAGACTATCTGGGATTGGAGCTCCTAGCCGTTCGGGTCGATCTCCCACCCTCTGTCGGGGTCCGGCTCCGAGGAGGTGGGTCCATCGGGTCCCCTCTCCCAGCCGGAGTCGGAGGAGAGCAGATCTGCCACCGAGCGCAGGACGCCTCCGGCGGGGGTATGGGGGGCCAGCAGGCCCAAAGTCAGGATCAGGAGGGTAATACGGGGCATGGTGGGCTTCCTTTCTCGACGGCGCCGGTTCCCTGCCCGAGTTGGAAGGGGAGGGGCCATCCTGAAAGGGAGTGTGCGCTATGCTATCTAGTGAGGGATAGAGCGCGGTGCGCAAATGACGTTAAGTTTGGAGGCATAGCAATTAGATGCCGGTTCATCCAGGAGAGCAAGAAAGCCTATGCGCCTTTCCAAGGTAACTTTAAAGGGATACCGCTCGGTTCCAGGTGATCTGGAAGTTTTTGTTCGCCCCAACATGACATGTATGATTGGAGCTAATGAGCATGGCAAGACAAATATTTTAGATGCAGCGAGTCTATTGAAAGCAGGTGTATTTAACCCGTATGATAAAAATGCCAACTCGAAAGATCGCTCCCACCCTGAGGTTGCCTTCACCCTTGCCATCGATAAGGGAGAAAAAGCCTCTCTCATAGCCTCTCTCAAAGAGGAGATTGCCGCATTATCAGAGAAATCGGAGGACAAAGCGAAATCTCAGACCCAGCGGCTTTTGGACGCGAGTCTGGCTCACTATCAGTCTGACTCTGTCTCTTCCAATCAACTGACTATACTGCTGAAGAGTAATGGCCATCGTCTGCTTAATCTTCGAAGCGCCGTGTTTTATATACACACCGAAACGAGCCTTCCATTTCTTCACAAATGGTACATGGATAATGTGCCAATGGTTTACCTGTTCGAGTCCCCCAAAGAACTGACTGATTCGATCACGTTGGAGGAGTTGGACAGGCGGGCTAATCTACCGTTTGAAGGAATTTTGAAAATTGCTGGAGTTTGGGAAGAACATGCTGCTCTGTTTAGTGGAGATGTTGCCGCTCACAGGTTGCTGCAAGCGGCAGGGAGGCGGCTGACGCGGAAAATAAAACAGATTTGGTCTCAGGGAGCTGCACACAGCTTTCGTTTCGACGAGAGCAATGGTAAGCTCCACCTAAGTATAGAGGATCCTACGACATTCGATATACCTTCTAGGCGGAGCCTTGGATTTCGATCGTTCTTCTCGTTCTATTTAACTCTTTATGCTGAGACAGATGAAGTTGATCCTGAGGGATACATCCTGCTTTTCGATGAGCCAGGGATTCACCTGCACCCTCAGGGGCAGAAGGATCTGCTTCGGGAGCTTCGGAGACTCAGCCGCAGAAATCAGTTGATGTACACGACTCACTCGCCATTCATGGTGGACAGGAATGATCCTGGCGCAACGCTGTTGGTCAGAAAAGGGTTCACGAAAAAGGAGAAGGGAACGCGCGTGCTCTACAAGCCGTATGGGGCAAACTGGGCGCCGCTTGCATCTGCGCTTGGAATATCACCTGCTGATGCCTTGTTCCCGCCGGAAGCCGTTCTCCTTGTTGAAGGCACCTCAGATCGGCTCTATTTAACCGAATTTATGCGCCAGTTCCAAGATCAAACCCGTGCAGATCTAAATCTGCTTTATGTTCTCGACGCAGATCGTAGAGGCGAGATGGAAGCGTACGTTAGAATGCTTCTCGCCCTCGATCGAAAAGTTGTGGTTCTTGCAGACGGCGATGAGGGTGGGATGAATTTCCAGAAGCGGTTAGCGAAGATCGCTGGAGCTAAGAGTGGGAGTGTGGATTTTATCGACTTGCGAAAAATCGTAGGAGCCAGTAAAGAGGTCTCGATAGAGGATGTGCTTCCTCGGGAGCAGTGGTATGAGACGATTCGACAGTACGTAAAGGAGATACTGAGGAGTGATTCCGAGATAGACTCAGAAGCCATTGAGCAGAGATCTCTTAAGATATCAATGGGGCGAGCGGCGGCAGAGCATTTGTTTGATCGGGGAATTTTAGCCGAGGTGGAGAAGTTTTCGAAGACTACTGTTGCTGCCTTGTTCTGCCAACGTCCTATGCCGGTTCAGGGCTCAGGCAGCCTGATCTCAAGCCTGTGTCGAGAGATCACTAGAAAGCTGGGGATAGCAGAAGAGTAAGGTGGGGTGCTCCATAGAGGCAGGTGTAACGCCTTGCCAGCGAGGATCTCCTCCTCGACGGCCGGGGAATGAAGATGCTCCTTGTCAGTGGGGGCAGGAAGTGGAGAAGCCGAAGTTGATGCAGGTACTGAAGAGGAGAGGTGTCGCAGACGACCTCAGCCAAGGCGCGTTTCCTTCCGGAAGTCCTCTTCGGTCATGCGGAAGGTGTCCACTCCATAGTCGGCTATGCGGGTGAGGAAGACGGCGCGTGGAACTCCGGCCAGTCGGGCCGCGGCTCCAGAGGAGAGCTTACCGAGCTCGAAGAGCTTGGTGGCGGCTGCCATCCGCACCGCTTCTCCAGCCTCTTCTTGCGAGACCTTCAGGGCGAGGAGAATCTCATCCGGAACTTCGATGGTGATGTGGCTCATCCAGGTGCTCCTCTCTAACGGTCTGCCCTCAAATCTTCGCTACCCTGCGTAGCCAATGGCTGCGAGCACGTCCTCCCGAGTCAGTTGAGGGTAGTCGTCCAAGATTTCCTCTATCGAGTTACCCGCGGCAAGCTTCTCAAGGATGATCTCGATCGTGATCCGGGTACCCTTTGATGACCGGCTTGCCCAGCATTACTTGTGGGTCGATGGCGATGCGCTGTAGGAAATTATTAGACATGAAGACTCCAGAGGAGGTCGTCGCCGGACGATATGCACCGGGCAACTGACCAACTTTATGGAAACTTCCGATAGATCTCTTTCCGGTTCAGCACGCGTTCCAGAGTCACAGTGTCGTCTGTGAAACTCAGGCCGACGCGGAAATCTCCGAATCGAACCTTGAAGTAGATCATATGCCCCTTCAGCTTCTCTACCTTCCCAGTGCTCTGCAGTGAGTCGGCGTGGGGAAGCTCTTCGAAGACGAAGCGCTCTATGGCGGGACGGAGATTGGAGGGGACTGAGGCGAGATCTTTGAGAAAGCGCTTCTGGTAAGCAACCTTCATGAAGCCTTGTCCAGAGAGTTGTAGTACTCCTGGGCAGCCTCAAGGTCCAGCGCGGGCTCTTCCTGGCCCTCGGTGATCAAGCGTGCGAGCGCGAAGTCCTCCAGGACCTCCTCGATCCTGGCAAACGTCTCCAAGTCGATCTGTACCGCGACTCGGCGGTCTTGCTCATCTACGACGTATCGCTTCTTGATCTCGAGCATTTTCTCCCCCCTTGGAGTAGCCCCCCTCACGCTCAATTCTAACACCCCCCTGGTCCGGAATCTTCGAAGTTAGGGTTCCCGTCCCTATGTCCGGGTCGTAGAGACGTCCCCAGTCCGCTGGCACGGACCGGCCGGGTGAACACTGTCGGGGCGTCTCCCCACAGCAGGCCGGTCACCCCAGATGGCGCCCCAAGCGTGAAAACCGGCAGGGGATGTTCCCTCGGCGTGCTGCTGCCGTTGGTGGTGCCTGAGACCATGAGACGCCCCGACCCTGTACACCCGGCAGTACGGTGGTAGCGTACTGGGGCATCTCTACGAAATGTCTTTGGCTTGTGGCGATCTGCCGGCGGATGGAATGGTAAGAAGTCGTAGCTCCTTCGCATGGTTGAATCTTGCCACAGTGTAACTACATCTGGGTGGCCATCAATGCCAGGACCGATTGAACTGCCGCCACTCCTCGGGCGAAGTGACCCACTCCGCGTAGAGCGCGATTCCTTCGAAGCAGGCGGGGGCTCCTCCATGGTCCGCCAGGGCCGCTCGGACTCCCCGGATGGCGTTCGGAATGTTTTCCACCTTCGGGTTCGAGACCGCGGAGTCTTCGAAGGAAGGAATGCCGATGAGAATCCGGTGGCCGGGAACCTCGCAGCCCCAGCGGAGCAGCAGCCGGGTTTCGTGCCGGACGAACTGGGTATAGAGCAGTCCGGTGTCGAGGGTGGTGTCGTAGGCCATCAGGACGGTCTCGTCGGTCAGGGCCATGGCGTCCCGGTAGAACTTCTCGGACCAGAACCATCTCTTCATCAGTCCCGGAGAGAGGCCGAAGGGGCCGGCCCGGCGCGTGGCATGGCTCAGGATGAAGTCCCTGCCCAGCGTGGAGCGCAAGTCTCGGAGCAGCTCCAGATAGCCGGGGTGCGCGTCGCGGAGCGGCTCGATGTCGAGATGGATTCCGTGAAAGCCCTCGTCCCGCAGATGAATCGCCGTGGCGATCGTGGCCCGGCGGAAGCGTTCCGAGGTCAGGTCGAGCCTGTGCGTGCCCCCGCCAATCCAGGCGAGGACGACCAGCTCCGGAGCCTCGCGAAGCAGCGCCCGGAGCTCGGGGCCGGGACGGTCGCGGATGGAACCGTCCGCGAGCAGAGGGCCGGCGTGCAGGTAGACATGGCGGAAGCCGTTCTCCCGGAGCCGGCGGATGAGCGCGCGCCGCTCTTCGACGGGGACCGGCTTACCCGTCTTGACGTGCCGGCCGGTGTACCACTGGTGTCCGATCCAGATCCCGTTGCGGCCGGTGTCGAAGCTCCGGCTTGGCGCCGGAGCCGACGGAACGAGGAGCAGCAGGGCGGTTGAGAGCAGGAAGAGCAAAGCCTTTCTCAGCATGCCGCCATTGCAGCAGCCGATCGTGGCAGGAAAAGGGCGGGATCGTGGCACAGACTTGCGGGAACGAGGCCGCGCTCTTAGAGTGTCCATCCATGGACGCCGCCGAAGCCGAAGAGATCGTGGTCGCCACGCGGACATGGCTGGAGAGGGCGGTCATCGGTCTCAACCTGTGCCCCTTTGCCAAGCCCGTCCACCTCGGGGGCCGCATCCGGTACGCCGTGAGCGTCGCGGACACTCCCGACGAGCTGCGGGCCGATCTCGCGGACGAGCTCCAGACGCTGGCGGAGGCGGACCCCGGCGAGATCGAGACCACGCTGCTGATCCATCCTCAGGTGTTCGCCGATTTCCTGGACTACAACGATTTCCTCGAAGTCGCCGACGACACGCTCGAGGAGCTCGATCTCGTCGGGGAGATCCAGGTCGCCAGCTTCCATCCGCAGTACCAGTTCGCCGGCACGGAGCCGGACGATATTGAGAACTACACGAACCGTTCGCCTTATCCCATGCTTCATCTGCTGAGGGAGTCGAGCGTCGACGCCGCGGTAGCCGCATTTCCGGATACCGAGCAGATTTACGAGAAGAACATCGAGACGATGCGCGCACTCGGCCACGAAGGCTGGCGCCGTCTCGGTGTCGGGAAGAAAAAGACGAACGGAGGGTTGTCATGAACCAGCGCCAGGTCACGGAACCGATCACGGTGCAGGAACCCTTTGGCGGAGCGGAGGTCGCCCGCGAGCTGCGCGCTCTTCACGACCGGAGCCGGGAGCTCTGGAGTGGGTTTTCCACCACCGAGTTCTTCTTTCCCCTGGGCGATGCCTGGTCTCCTGCGGACAACATCCGCCATCTGCTGAAGTCGAACCGGCCGGTGTTGCGCGCCTTGAGCACGCCCAAGGTCCTGCTGCTGTTCCGGTTCGGAGCCGGCCTGCGCCCTTCGCAGACCTACTCGGAGGTCCGGGAGCGGTACCTCGCGCGGCTGGCCGCGGGAGTCACGGCGGGCCGTTTCGCTCCCAGGCCGCTGGGGAGCTCGGATCAGACCGAAGAGCATCGCAGCTCGCTGATGGCTGCTCTGGACCAGGTTTCCAAAGACCTAACGGGCGCGGTTTCAGGTTGGGGGGAGTGGCAGTTGGACCGCTTCCGCCTGCCGCATCCGGCTTTGGGACGGCTCACGGTCCGGGAGATGCTCTTCTTCACGCTCTACCACAATTTCCATCACGTGCAGAACGTGGTGCGGCGGGCCGGTTCCCGAGTCGTCACTTCAGCAGCTCCATCACCTCGCCTTTGACCACCGCCGCCATGTCCTCGACCACGCCCGAGTGGTAGCGGGCGAGGCGGCCGTCCTTGCCGACGATGACGAGGCTGGGGAGTCCGGGGTTGTGGAAGGCGGTGAAGGTCTCCTTGCCCGAGTCCAGGAGGACGGGGAGGTTCAGCCCCTTGGCGCGGAGGAGCTCGGCGGCGAGGCGGCGCTGCTCTTCGGGATCGCTGGTATTTTCCATCGTGTTCACCGCGAAGACCTTGACCGGTAGGCCCGAGCCCTTCGCCCAGGCTGCCAGCTCGGCGGTGTGCTTGAGGCCGGTCCAGCAGGGGACGCACCAGGTTGCCCAGAAGTCCAGGACGACCACGGAGCCCTGGAGGTCTGCAAGGCGGACGGTGCCGCCGTCCATCGTCCTCAGGGTCGCCTTGGGCGCGGGCTGGCCCAGGGGGTAGCCGCTCCTTTCGAGCTCCGCGAAGGTTGCCACTGCCGACCGGCCGGCCAGGTTCGGGAAGGTCAAAGCGGTGCCCGGGTCTCCGGGGGCGAAGGTGTAGCGGCCGGTGGCCTTCACCTGCTGCTTCCCCTCTCCCAGGGCGAGGCGCGCCTGCCGCGGCAGATGGGTCGCCGGGTCGATCCCGATCGTGAGAATCCCGTTGTCCGCCTTCAGATCCACTTCCACGAGCGGCCCGTCCGCGCGGGAGCCGACGATCTCCAGGGGGCCGAGGATGCCGAGCCGCAGGGCATGGAGAAAGGCCTGGAAGTCTCCCCCCTGAGAAGCCACCAGGGCAGGGGGAGCCGTCAGGTTGATCTGGTCGCCGCCGATCTTGCGGAGCGCGGCGGCGAAGTCTCCGCGGTAGGGCACCTCGGCGTAGCGGCCCTCGACGTTGAACTGGGTGCCGACCATCCTCCCCTCCCGGCCGACGAAGCGCATGATCTCCTTCCCCTGGTTGGTGAGGGCAAAGAACACCTCTTTCGCCGGGCCGACGCCGTAGTCGTTCCCCTTGGATTCCTTGCGGCCGTCGGGAAACTCCACGACGAACTCGAAGGTCTCCCGGAAAGGCCCGGCTTTCTGGTAGGCGAGGCGGGCGGCGTCGAGGGCGGCCCTTCCCTTGTCGATTTCAGCAGGATCGGCGGCTTGCGCGAGGTTGGGGAGGAGGAGGGCGAAAACAGCGAGGCGCAGGGGGATCATGTCAGCCCTACGGCGCCCGGGCCGGAAGGTTTCGTGAGCGTGGCGGGTTTGCCGGTCGTTTGCCGTAATCCTGGAATGACGGCAAGTTTGCCGTGCAGCCAAACCCAGGAGGCCACCGATGCGCGCCATGGAGATCTTCAGCCGCGAGCCCGACGTCCGGAACTTCTCGGCGGGTCAGCCGATCTTCGCCGAGGGGGAGCCGGGGGATGTGATGTATGCCGTGCTGCAGGGGGAGGTCGAGATCCGCAGGGCGGGGAGGGTGCTCGGCACCGTCCGCGACGGCGGCATCTTCGGCGAGATGGCCATTCTGGACGAGAAGCCCCGCTCGGCCGCCGCGGTCGCCAAGAGCGACTGCCGGGTCGCGGCGATCGGTCAGCGGCGGTTCACGCGCCTGGTCGAGCAGACCCCGATCTTCGCCCTGAGCCTGATGCAGGTCGTGAGCGACCGGCTGGGCCGCAATCTTGTGACCTAAGTGCGGTGACCTGGCGCTGGCTGACCTTCCGGAAAGTGGCCGGGAGCTTCGGGTCGGCGGTGATGTACCAGAGGAATACGTGGGTGTCGAGCAGCAGCTTCACCGCCCTTCGAACCCTCGCAGGATCTCGTCTGGCAACGGCGCATCGAAGTCGTCAGGAACCGTGAACGCCCCGGCGCAGAGGCCGAACGGTCGCTGACCGCGCTGGGTTGCAGGGACGGGCCGCAACTCGGCAACCTGGCGGCCGCCTCGGACAACGACGAGGTGTTCTCCGGCCTCAACCCGGTCCAGCAGGGCTTCCGGGTTCCGGCGAAAATCCTTTAGGGTGACGGTACTCATGGCGACATTGTAGCAGGCCGAAGCTGAGGTCGTCAGCGACCGGCTAGGCCGCGACCTCATGACCTAGGGACTCCGGCTCTCGCTTGAGCTGGCCGACGAGAACGAGACGCTCGAGCTCAGGCGAAGTCATCTACCGATCCGATCAGGGGGATCTTGGGTTGCGCCTGGATCTTGGTGACGAAAGCGTTTCCTGCGGCCAGCTTGTGCTTCCACTCCTCCGCGGTCGCCATGCTCACGTGAACCGGACGCTTCAAGGTCGCTTCGGCCTCATGGAGAGCCTCGTAGAGATCCGAGTAGGCCAGGTCGTCGCAGATCACCATCAGATCGATGTCGCTCCGAGCCGTATCCGAGCCCTTGGCGATTGAGCCATAGACGAAGGCTGCCTGAATGAGTTCTCTGAAGGGTTCAAGGGCCGCTTCCAGCGGGCCGGCGAGTGCGATCGTCTTGACCACCAAGCCATGCAATTCAGCGAAGACCGGCGAATCGGGATTGGCCTGATAGTACTTCTGGTTCCCCGCTCGCGTGACCCTGACTAGTCCGCTGTCCGCGAGGCGCATCAACTGGCGATGCACTGCGCCGGTGCCGGAATCTGCCAGCGCGATGACTTCGGCGCTCCGGAAGCTCCGGTCCGGCTGGCCGAAGAGAAGCGCGAGCACCCGCTGCTGGACGGGTGAGAAGAGAGCATCGGCCAGCCTCGTGCTTCGGGCCATTCCCATATCGGGAAGGATAGTTCCCGAATTGGGAAGGCGCAAGCAGGAGCTCGATCTTCACTGATGCGGGGCTGCCCGCAGCGCTGCGGCCAGCGGCAGGAAGTGATCGCGATAGGTGATTACGCGTTCGATTTCGCCGCGTTGCTGGAGGAGGCGGGCCCGCCATTCGTAGCGCAGGAGGTGCTGCAGCCCGGGCGTTGGGAGCTCGTCGAGGGCAGGAGCAAACTGCTCGACAGCCAGATGCTCTCCGTCCACCTCGTCGAGCACGGCTCCGAGCTGGCGGTGCAAACATTCATAGTGATCGTTTCGTGCCGCGATCTTCACCGCCAGCTCCTCGGCGGTCAACCGCAAAGTAGCACCGTCGCGGGTCTCGGGCAGGCGCTGGATGCGATAGCGCTCGCCGGGACCCGGAATCTGAGCGATCAGCGGGAATTCGATGATTTCAATGCCTGAGAGCCCGCGAGCTGCCGCCTGCACGATCGGCAACGTGATGTCGTGAAGCGGATTGTAGAGCTCGACGCTCTCGCAGAGGATCTGCTGCGCTGCGCAGGCTGTGATTTCGGACCGTACCTGTTCGACCAGCTCCGAGAAGACCGTCATGTCGAGCTCGAGCAGGGCATCGTAGAGGCGCTTTTCGGTCCACCCGAGAAAGCGGGCATTGTCGAGCAGGCCCAGCGAAGCCAGGGCTCGGCGCGATTCGTCGACCCGTTCTTCGCCGCCGCCGTCGGTCAGGAACAGGAGCCGCGGGCGGAGACGCTGGACGAATCCGAAAATGGCAAGCTCGTGATTGGGATGCCCGGTGACGACGAGGCGCGAGACGGCAGGGTCTGCAAGATTCAAGCGGCTTCCTTCCGATGGAAAGAGATCAGATTGTTCAACCACCAGGAGAACAGGTCGCTGACCACCTCCAGCCTCCAGCCGGCAACCGATCGCGCAAGCAGGCCTGTGCGCTGCACCACGCGCCGCCGGCAGTGCTCGGCCCATGCGACGCGCAGCTCCTGCCGCAGCTCTCCACGGTAGAGGTGGCGGTGTTTCCAATGAATTCCGGCATGGCAGCGCCGGACGTCCCGGATTTCTCGATCGAAACCCGAGACGCCGACAGCGCCGGTGAATTTGCGCGATTCGCCGGAAACGATGGGCAAGTGGACCAGGGTGCCCGCCTGCGCTGCGCGGATGATGAAGTCCCAGTCTTCGAAGACGGTGAAGCGTTCGTCATAGCCGCCGACTCGCTCCCAGAGCGACTTGCGATAGGCCGAGCCCGTGGCATAGATGAAGTTGCCGAGGAGGACGCGGTCGAAGCGAAAGGGGATGGCGACCTCGCGGCAATCCATCAGCTCGCCACCGGGGCTGTAGGTCGCGTGCCGCACGCCGGTATAGACGTAATCGGCGCGGTTCTCATCGAGCCCGTTTACCAGCCGGTCGAGGTGCTCGGGATCGTAAAGGTTGTCATCGTCGAGGAGAGCGATCCGCGGCGCGCTGGCGGCGGTGATGCCGGCATTGAGCGCCACCGGACGGGACAGGCGGCGAGGAGGCGCTACACAGTGAAGCCGCGGCAGCCGAGATGCCGCGTGGGCCAGCGCCTCGTCGTACCGGCCCTGGCTCATATCTACAACTACGACCTCAAAGTCGCGCCGCGTCTGAAGAGCGAGGCTCTCGAGCGCCTGCTCCAGATGCGCCGACGGCCCCAGCGTGCGTACGATGACGGAGATCGCCGGCTGCTCGGTCATTGTGAACGCTCCGGGATCCTGTACACGAAGATCCCGCCGCCGAGGTCGGCCACGCGCGGGAGCTTCGCGATCCAGGTGAAGGCGTCGGGCGGCACCGGCACCATCCGCCCTCCCGCGTAGGTCGCATAGGGGTAGCCGTGCAGGAAGTTGGCGCTGATGGCCACGAGTCCGGGGCGGTCTGGTCGCGGGAAGCCCCAGTCGATTCCATAGAGAGCCGGGTCGACGTGGCCGAAGTAGGCGAGGCCGATGCGGTCGATCCCCTCGCGGTCCATGAAGGCGCGGACGCGCTTCAATCCCTGGCCCCAGTCGATGTTCGAGTCGAGAAGGATGCGGTCCCCTTGGCCTCCTGCAAGGACGTTGAAGTAGGAGATCGTGTCCGGCGTCGAGACGATTGCCGAAACCGGATAGGCCAGGAGAAGAATCAGGGCCACGATCTGGAGGGCGCGTCCACGGGTCCGGAGCCAGGGGACGAGCCGGCTCGCATAGATGAAGAGCAGGGGGAAGATCGGCAGGACGTAGCGGATGCCATAGTGGACCTTGGAGGTCGAGAAGAAGGCCAGGAGGACCAGCGCGGGGAGCCAGAGGAAGCTTTGGTTTTTGGCTTCGCGGCGCGCAAAAGGGGCCAACAGGAGCGCGGCGAGCAGGGGGAGGGGCGTCTTGAAGAGGATCACCACGAGGTAGTAGGCGGGCGAGCCCTCCCGCGACCAGCGCCCGAACAGGTACTCGGGATACTCCCCCACGTCGTTGATGAGCTGCAGGGCGTCGAGCCCTTCCAGGTAGTCCGCGGGCAGCGGCATGGGTAGGGCGGCGGGGAGGATGGAGAGGAGCTTGCTCTCGAATCGGAAATCACCTGCCCGGCGGCCGATCCCCTGGAAGAGATAGCCGGCGTCGAGCACGATCAGGCTGATCAGGAAAATCAGGGCCAGGGAGGCGAGACGGCGGTTCCGTGATGTAGGGGAGGGGTTTACCCCCTCCCGGGCGGGGGCAAGCCCCGCCCCTACAGAGAGAGGCAGCAAGGCGAGGAGAAGGAAGACCGGATAGAGGATCAGGGCCGTGAACTTGGAGAGCTGCGCGAGCCCCAGGGCTGCGCCGCAGGCGATCAGCATCCCGGGCGTCGGGCGCTGGACGAAGCGCCAGAAGAGATACAGCGCCAGAAGCAGGAAGAAGCAGAGGCCGACGTCGACCGTCGCCAGGTGGGCGTGGGCGATCAGGGAGGGGAAGAAGACCGTGAGGAAGAGCGCGACCAGGCCGGCTTCGTCGCCGTAGAGCTCGCGCGCCCAGCGGAAGACGAGCCATCCAAGACCCAGCCCGAGCGCCAGGACGGGGAGACGGCCGAGGAGGAAGATCCGGTCGTACTCGGCCCGGTTGCGCTCCATGAAGCCGGTGGCGTAGAGCCACGGGTACCAGCCGGTGTTCTCGATGCGGGCGGCCGGGTCGAGCCGGGGATTCAGGGCCAGCAGCGGGAGCGCCGAGAGGACCTTGACCAGCGGCGGATTCAGAGGGAAGAGGTCGAATCGCCCGGTCTGGAGCGTGTACCAGCCGGACGGCAGATGGGCGAACTCGTCGACGGTCGGAGTGTCCCAACGCAGGCCATGGACGCAGAGGATCGCGAAGACGGCGAGGAGCAGCAGGGCGGCGAGGCGGCTCATTCCAGCTCGAAGAGCGGATCGCCCCCTTCGACGGCCTGCCCGGATTGGACGTGGATCTTGATGAGGGTGCCGTCGTTCTCGGCCCGGATCTCGTTCTGCATCTTCATGGCCTCCAGCACCACGATGCCCTGGCCGGCGGTGACGGTTTCCCCTTCCTGGGCCAGGATGGCGACCACGCGGCCCGGCATGTAGGCCGTGACCTTCTCGTTGCGCCGCCTGCCCTTGCCGCTATTGCTCTTGGCGGCCAGGTGGGTGAGCGGATCGGTCACCGAGATCAGGCAGGCACGGGACGGGGTACTGACCCGGTAGGCATCCTTCTCTTGGCGGACGGCCACTTCGTGATGGGACCCGTCGATCCTCAGGCTCCGGAGACCGCCCCGGGCGGTGGCGGCATCCACCTGGTAGGTACGTTCGCCGACGGTGACCTCGTACCCGTCGCCGTTCCGGCGCACCCGGACCCGCTCTTCCCGTTCGCCGTGGCGGACGATCAGGTCCATGAGCCATCCCTCTGGATTCCGCGGCGGCCGGCCGTGCCCCAGCGGGATCGGAGGCCGGGCGCGGACCCCGAGCTCGCGGTGCGGTTGGCGCGGTCGTGGTGGTCGAGGGCGGCGGCGATGAGCGGCAGGTCGTCTTCCAATTGTCGGGGCGGCTGCAGCTCGCCCGATTCGAGCTTGCGGTCGAGCATGGCGATGTCCATGTTGCCGGACCGGAAGTCGGGATCGGCGAGCAGCGCCTGGAAGAGCGGCTTGGTGGTGCGGATGCCTTCGATCCGCAGCTCGGCGAGGGCGCGGCCGAGGCGGTCGAGCGCGCGCGGCCGGTCCGCGGCCCAGACGATCAGCTTGGCGAGCATCGGGTCGTAGTGGATCGAGACCTCGGAGCCTTCGTAGACCCCGGCGTCGGTGCGGATGCCCGGCCCCTCCGGCCAGCGGAGCAGCTCGATGCGGCCCGGCGACGGGGCGAAGCGCTGCCAGGGATCTTCGGCGTAGAGCCGGACCTCGACGGCATGCCCCCGCGGCTGGACGTCCTCGAATTCCGGCCCCAGCGGCTCCCCCTGCGCGACACGGATCTGCCACTGGACGAGGTCGATCCCGGTCACCAGCTCGGTGACGGGATGCTCGACCTGGATGCGGGTGTTCATCTCCAGGAAGAAGAAGTCCCCGTTGCGGTCGAGGAGGAACTCGCAGGTGCCCGCATTGGTGTAATTCACGGCCGCGGCCGCGCGGACCGCGGCTTCGCCCATCCGGCGGCGAAGGCCGGCGTCGACCACGGGCGAGGGGGCCTCTTCCACGACCTTCTGGTGCCGTCTCTGGAGGGAGCACTCGCGCTCGCCCAGGGAGACGATGCGGCCGTGGAGGTCGCCCATGACCTGGATTTCCACATGGCGGGGCTCGACGATGTACTTCTCCAGGTAGACCGAGTCGTCGCCGAAGCTCGCCCCGGCTTCGGAGCGGGCGTCGCGGTAGGCGGCGGGCAAATCGGCCGGGGTGTCGATCCGGCGCATGCCCTTGCCTCCGCCGCCGGCCGCGGCCTTGAGCATCAAGGGATAGCCGATCGTCTCGGCCGCGGCCTGAGCGGTCTCCAGGTCGGGCAGCGGATCGCGCCCTCCGGGGACGACCGGCACTCCGGCATCCATCATCAGCCGGCGGCTCTCGACCTTGGAGCCCATCGCCTCGATGCTCTCCGGGGAGGGGCCGATGAAGGTCACGCCCGCCTCGCGGCAGAGCCGGGAGAATTCGGCGCGCTCGGAGAGGAAGCCGTAGCCGGGGTGGATGGCGTCGGCGCCGATCTCGACCGCGAGCTGGACGATGGCCTCGGTCCGCAGGTAGCTCTCGCGGGACGAGGCGGGGCCGATGGGCCAGGCTTCGTCGGCGAGCAGCACGGGAAGGCCGAGGCGGTCGGGCTCGGAGTAGATGACCGCGGAGCGGATGCCCATCTCGCGGCAGGCGCGGATCACCCGCACGGCAATCTCGCCGCGGTTCGCGATCAGGACCTTCCGGAGCTTCCTCTGGGTCGGAGGGGTCATAGGGTTGGGTATCTTACAGCGCTTCTGCGCCCACCCCACCAAGCCAGGGCGGGGAGAAGGGCGAGGCCCAGCGCGACGCCAAAAAAGGAGCGGGCCAGCGGCCGGCGGTCGATCCGGAAGACGACCCGGTGACGGCCGGCGGGGACCTCCAGGCCCAGGCGGTAGAGGTTGGCGGGGACGATTTCCACAGGCTTGCCGTCGATCTCCGCCTCCCAGATGTGGGTCGAGCGCTGGACGATCAGGAAACCTCCGCCGGGGCCGGCGGTCACATTCAGCTCGATCCGCTCCGGACCCTCCTTCATCCTGTGGACCGTGCCCCCGGACTTCTGGAGAGGCGGCCCTTCGCCGGGGATGACGGCGTCGGCGCGGGCATTGAAACCCGGGCCGCTGAGGGTCTGGTAGGCGGCGTTCAGGTGCGGAGCACGGATCACCCTTCGGGCAAGGAAGGCCAGAGGCCCGTGGTCCACGACCTCATAGATGTAGAGGGTCTGTCCGAAGCTCGGGACCTGCGCCGCCAGGCGGGCGCGGGGCTCGGGTGGATCGAGCGGGTGGTTCATGAGCAGGCGGTGGACCCCCCAGGCGGCGAGCAGGCGGAGGCGCTTGCCGTTGTCGCCCTTCGTTCCCTTCATCGCGCCCTCGGCCATCCGGACGAGAAAGGTGTCGAGCCCTTCGGCCGAGGAATTCAGCTCGTAGCGGCGTCCCCGCATCGAGCCGGTGAACGGGTAGAGCTCGTAAAAGGCGCGGCGCTCCATCCAATGCGCGCCGCGGCTCGGGAAGCTCCCCTGCTTCAGGGTCGAGGGGCCGAACAGGTAGTTGAAGTCGGCATGGACGATCGGCACCCCGGCGGGAACGTGCTCGAGCGCGGGCGGCGGTGGAAGGCGGTAGGGGACCACCGCGTCGATCGGGTAGAGAGGGCGCAGGAGCAGGAGCTGGACGACGGCGTGAAACGCGAGCAGCAGAGCGCCTCCGACGACCGGACGCCTCCGGGCGATGCGCGCCAGGATGGCGAGGACGGCGATTGCTCCCAGCGACATCAAACAGAGCCCGGCCCAGCGCAGCCGCTCGTTGGGGACGTAGCGGCCGGGGACGAACCCGGCCATCCAGGCCTGCGCCCCAGCAGCATTGAAGGAGAGGAAGGCCCAGAATCCTCCCAGGATGACGGCTAGCAGGAAGAGGGCGAAGGCAAAGCGGCGCCGTGCGCGTGCGCGTTCCTCGTCTTCTCCGAAGAGGAGCCGTTGGAATCCGATCCCGCAGAGGAGGGCCGCGCCCATCGCGACCGGCAGCCAGAACTTGACCGGATAGCGCAGGGAGCCGCGGCCGGGGAGGCTGAAGAGCCACTCGGCGACGGGATTGAACCGTCCAAGGGAGAGGAACAGGCCGGCGGCGATGCCTCCCCAGGCCCACCAGGCTGCCTTTCCGCGGGGTCTGCCTGACGCAGCAAAGAGAGCCAGCGCCAGCAATCCCGGATAGAGGGAGAGGTAGTAAGGAGGGAAGCCGGTGAAGAAGCGGCTTCCCCAGAAGCTTCCAGGTCCGATGAGGTCGGGCCGTCCGAAGAAGAAGGGGATCAGCCATTCGACAGCCTGCCGAGGGTCGAAGCTCGCGATCGTGGCGGCCTCGGCGGAGTAGCCTCGATGGCCGCGGAAGGAGAGCGGGAGGATGCGTTGGAACTCGACGAGCTGGGGGAGGGCGAGGAGAGTGCCGACGGCCACGGCGGCGGCGAGGGAGAGGAAAGGACTTAAAGGACGCAAACGACTTAAAGGACCTGAAGGACGCCGGACCTGCTCGTCCTTTGAGTCCTTTAAGTCCTTTTGGTCCTTTTCCGTGAAAGCCGCCACCCCAGCAAGCACCCCAGCCAGCACCGCCATCAACGGATCACCCCCCAGCAACAGCAACGCCCAGAGCACCGCGACAACCGCAGCCATCCCCCGTCTCCCCTGCAGGAACCGCAAGCAAGCCGCCACCAGCGCAGGCGCAAGGGTCACACCCGCGATCAAGTTGTAGAAGGAAAGGTGCGAGAGGTAGAAGCCGCTCAAAGTCCAGCAGGCCGCCGCGGCCCAAGCGGCCTCGCGGCGAAGACCCCAGGCGCGGGCCATCCAGTAGAAAGCGAGGGGCGCCAGGAACAAGTGAATCCAGAAATGGGCGTTGAGCGCCCAGAAAGTCGAGCCCGCGAGGTAGAGGAGGTTGTCCGGGTAGAAAGGGACGGCGTTCGGGTTTCCGGCCAGGGGCTGGCCGCCGGCCCGATAGGGGTCGATCAGCGGGAAATAACCGTCCCGCATCGCCGCGGCCTGGGTCTGCTTCATGGGGAGGTGGGTGTTGAGCACGTCCCGCAGGTAGAGCGTCCCGGTGCCTCGGACGAGGGGGACGGCGAGCAGGAGGAGCAGGAGCCCGAGCAGGGGAAGGGCGTAGAGGACGAGCGGGCGCCGTGAAGATTCCTCGTGATTTTCCATGGAACCGGTCTCTTCCCCTTAGAATACCGCTCTGTGATCCGTCCTCTGGTCCGTTCGCTCCGGCCCAGCCAGTGGGCCAAGAACCTGTTCGTCCTCGCTCCGGCCGTGTTCGGCGGCCTGCTGCTGGACGAGGCGACCGCGGTGCGCGTGGCCCTGGCGCTGGCCGCGTTCTGCTTCGCTTCCAGCGCGGTCTACCTGATCAACGACCTCCGGGATCGGGAGGAAGACCGCCGGCATCCTCTCAAGAAGCACCGTCCCCTCGCGGCCGGGACTCTCTCCGTTCCGGCCGCGGTTGGTGCCATCGTGGTCCTGGCCGGAGCGGCGGCGGCGATCTCGGCGAGCCTGGGGCTCTCCTTCGCGCTGATCCTCGGCGGCTATCTTCTCCTGAACCTGCTCTACACGCTCTGGTTGAAGCACATGGTGATCCTGGACGTGATGTCCATCAGCATGGGCTTCGTGCTGCGGGTGGAGGCTGGGGGCGAGGCGTCCGGGGTGGAGGTGTCGCGCTGGCTCTTCCTCTGCACCACGTTCCTAGCTCTCTTCCTCGCGTTTTCGAAGCGCCGGCACGAGATCACGCTCCTCGCCGGGGCCGCCGCGGGGCAGCGCCGGGTGCTGGACCAGTACAGCCCCGCCTTCCTGGATCAGATGATCAACGTGGTGACGGCCTCGTCGGTCGTCTCCTACGCCCTGTACGCGGTCTCGCCCGAGACGGTGCAGAAGTACAACACGCACGACCTCGTCTACACCATCCCCATGGTGCTCTACGGCATCTTCCGCTATCTCTACCTGATGTACCAGCAGCCGGGCGAGCGCAATCCGACGGAGGCGATTCTCAGAGATCCGCCGTTTCTCATCAACATGATGCTCTGGGGCCTGGCCGTGTTCTGGATCGTGTACGTGCGCTAGGCCATGCGCATCCTCCAGGTCGTCGTCCGCTTCTTCCCCTACGTCGGCGGGGTCGAGAACACGGTGTACCACCTGGCGCGGCGGCTGAAGGGGCGCGGGCATGAGGTCCGGGTGGTCTGCGCGGATGAGCCGGAGGGATCGCCGGCGGAGGTCGAGGGCATCCCGGTCGTGCGCCTTCCCTGGCGGTTCAAGGTCGGCAACACGAACCTGGCTTTCGGGCTCTGGGAGGCGTTGCGGGCGGAGAAGGCGGACGTGATCCACGCCCATCTGCCCACGGCCTTTTTCATCGACATGGCGGCGACGGCCTCCGAGGCGTTGGGAATTCCGATGGTGCTGACCTACAACAACGACCTGGTCGGCGAGGGGATCAAGGGGATGCTCGCCGGGCTCTACAACCGGCACCGGCTTCCGAAGGTGTTCGCGGCGAGCGACAGGATCGTAATCACGAACCCTCTCTACCCTTCGCAGTCTCCCTTCCTCGACCCCGCCGATCCCAAGCTGGTCTACATTCCCTGGGGGGTGGACCCGGAGCGGTTCCAGCCTCGGGAGCTGCCTTCGGGGCCGATGACGGTGGGATTCCTGAGCCTGCTCGACGAGCACCACCGCTACAAGGGGCTGGAGGTGCTGCTCAAGGCGCTTGCCGAGCTGCCCGAGGTGCGGCTGCGGGTCGGAGGGTCGGGTAAGGAGCTGGACTGGTACCGGGAGCGCGCCAAGGCTCTGGGAGACCGGGTCGAGTTCCTGGGGTTCGTGGAGGACCTGAACGCCTTCTATGCGTCCTGCCATGTCTTCGCACTGCCTTCGACCGATGGCCGGCGGGAGGGGTTCGGCCTGGTGCTCCTGGAAGCCATGGCCTGCGGCCGTCCGGTGTTGACGACTCCGATCGTGGGTATGGCGAGCGATGTCGAGCCTCGGGGCGTGGGGGTGCTGGTCCCGCCGGACGATCCGGGCGCCCTCGCCGCCGCCCTGCGCGGGATGCGCGACCTTCCTGCCATGGGCAGGCGCGCTCGGCAGCTCGTCGAGGAGCGCTATACCTGGGACCGGGTGACGGATTCCTACGAGCAACTGTTCGAGAGCCTTCTCCGTGCGAATCCTTGAGGTAGTCGTGCGCTATCCCCCCTTCGTGGGAGGGGTGGAGGCCAGCGTCCACGAAGTGGCGCGGCGGCTCGCAGCCCGGGGTCACGAGGTGCGGGTGATCTGCGCCGACGATCCTCCCGGCTCCCCCTCGGAAGTGGACGGGGTGCAGGTGGTGCGCCTCCCCTGGCGCTTCAAGGCCGCGAACACCAACCTCTGCTTCGGATTGGGAGAGGCCATCCGGCGGGAGAGGCCGGACGTGATCCACACCCATCTCCCTACGGCGTACTTCGCCGGCCGGGCAGCGTCAGCCGCTCGGGAGATGGGCGTGCCCCTGGTCCTCACCTACCACAACGACGTGGCGGGCGAGGGTCTCAAGGGGGTGGTCGCAGGGATTTACAACCGCGTCTTCCTCCCCCGCCTTCTGCAGTCGAGCGCGCGGATCGTGGCCACCAACCCGCGCCACTCCCCACGGCTCACCAATCCGGTCTGCATCCCCTGGGGAGTGGAGACCGACCGCTTCCATCCGCCGGCCGAGGAGCCCGGGCCTCCTTTGACGATCAGCTTTCTCAGCCTGCTCGACGTCCACCACCGCTACAAGGGGCTGGAGGTGCTCTTCGAAGCCTTGCGCCTCCTCCCCGAGGTACGGCTGCGGGTCGGCGGGAAGGGAGAGGATCTGGCCTTCTATCAACGCCGGGCTGAGGAACTGGGAGTAGCGAACCGGGTTGAATTCCTCGGCTTTGTCGAGGATCTGAACGCCTTCTACGGTGGGTGCCATGTCTTCGCTCTCCCCTCCACGGATATCCGCGAGGGGTTCGGGCTGGTCCTTCTGGAAGCGATGGCCTGTGGGCGCCCGGTCCTGACGACCCCGATCGTAGGCATGGCGGCCGACATCGAGCGGATGGAAGCGGGCGTGCTGGTCCCGCCGAACGATCCAGGCGCGGTCGCGGCCGCCCTGCGGAATCCGGGGGATCTCCCCGAGATGGGGCGGAGGGCGCGGAGCCTGGTGGAGGAGCGCTACAGCTGGGAGCGGGCTGCGCTCGACTATGAGCGGCTGTTCCTGGACCTGAAGCGGCCGCCGCTCGGCGCCAAGCCGCCGTAGCTCAAGATGTAGCGGTCGCAGCTTCGGATGAAGCCGCCGCCGCTCGGGACGTAGCGATCGTGGCTAGAAATGGAGCGATCGCGGCTCGGCATGAAGCCGCCACCGCTCGGCACGGAGCCACCGCCGCTCAAGGTCGAGCCGCTATCGCTCGCCCTTGAGCAACTCCAGCTCGAAGTAGAGCTCGTTGGCCGGCAGCATCCAGCAGAAGAAGCGCTCGTAGGCGAGGGGGAAGGCGTTGATCAGCGCGGTGAGGACGCGGCTCGGGATCTCCCGCTTCTCGTTCTTGATCCAGAAGAAGCGGATCTGCCGCTTGCGGATGCGGAAGCGCAGGTGGGAGTAGAAGTTGTAGACCCCGCCCTCCGTGAAGTAGTCGAAGCTGAAGTAGCCGAAGAAGCGCTTGTGGGTCGGGTCCGTGTAGGCGCCGAAAAAGGACAGGTGAGGCACGTAAATGCGGATCACGGCTCCCGGCTGGCAGATGCGCTGAAGCTCGGCCAGCAGGGCGAAGAGGTCCGAGACGTGCTCCAGGACATGGGAGGTGAAGACCTCGTCGAACGAGCCGTCGGCGAAGGGGAGCGGCTTTTCGAGATCGGCGACCACGTCGAGACCGGGGATCTTTGCCAGGTCCAGGTTGACGTAGCCCGGCCGTATGTCCCGCCCGCAGCCCAGGTTGAGCTTGCTCACGGCGGCGAAGAATAGCACCATGGTAAAGTAGCCGGCCCGTGAATCCTGGAGCTTTGCCCGTGTCCGATCCCCGGGAGATCGAGGTCTCCGTGGTGATGCCCTGCCTCAACGAAGCCGAATCGGTGGGGGTGTGCGTCGAGAAGGCGTGGCGGGCGATCGAAGCGATGGGAGTGCCGGGCGAGGTCGTGGTCGTGGACAACGGCTCGACCGACGGCTCCCCCGAGATCGCGGAGCGGGCCGGCGCCCGGGTGGTCCACGAGCGGCGGCGGGGCTACGGCTCGGCCTACCTGCGCGGCTTCGCCGAGGCGCGCGGGCGCTACCTCGTGATGGGCGACTCGGACGACAGCTACGACTTCCTCGCCATCCCCGAGTTCATCGGCGCCCTCAAGGACAAAGACGTGGACATGGTGATCGGCTCGCGCCTCAAGGGGAAGATCCTCCCCGGCGCGATGCCGTGGTCGCACCGCTGGATCGGCAATCCGATCCTCTCCGGCATGCTGCGGCTGCTCTTCCGCACCCGCGTCTCGGATTCCCACTGCGGCATGCGTGCGTTCACCCGCGACGCGTACGAGCGCATGCGCCTGCAGACCACGGGGATGGAGTTCGCCTCCGAGATGGTGGTCAACTCCCTGCGCGCCGGGCTGAAGATCCACGAGATTCCGATCACCTACCGCCCGCGGATCGGCGAGTCGAAGCTCTCGGGCCTGCGCGATGCCTGGCGGCATGTCCGCTTCATGCTGTTCTTCTCGCCGTCGTACCTCTTCCAGCTCCCGGGGCTGTTCCTGATGATCGCGGGCGGGCTCGTGATGGCGCTGCTCGCGGGCGGTCCGCGGGAGATCTTCGGCCACACCTGGGATTACCACGTGCTGATCCTTGGCGCGGCGGCGCTGATCCTGGGCTACAACCTGGTCCTGTTCGACGTCTTCGCCAAGACCTTCTCGATGGGCGCCGGGTTCGCGCGGCCTCACCAATGGCTGGGGCGGCTCCATCGCTGGTTCTCGCTGGAGCGGGGGCTGATCCTGGGGCTCGCGCTCTTCCTCGCGGGGCTCGGGCTGGAGCTCAAGATCCTGCTCGACTGGCTCGGGGCCGGCGCGGGTCCGCTGATGGCGGTGCGCGGGGTGGTGATCGGGATGACCGCCATGGTCATGGGAGCGCAGACCGTCTTCGCGTCTTTCCTGGTCAGCCTGATGCTGATCGAGAGGCGGTAATCCATGAATATCCAGGGAGCCCGCCGCTGGCTCCCCTGGTTGGTCGCCCTCGCCATCCTGGCCTTCCTGATCCGCGAGGTCCGGCTGGACGCCCTCCGCGAAGCGTTCCGGCACGGCGCCTGGGTGGCGCTCGCGCTCTACATCGTCCTGGAGACGCTCGTGGCGCTGCCGGCGGACGCCTTCGGCACCCGGGAGGCTCTGGCCGTGGCGGGGATCCCCCGACCGTGGAGCGAGGTGTTGCTGGCCCGCGGCGCGAGCTACCTCCTCGGTCTCCTTTCCTACGTGGCCGGCCAGGGGGGCATGGGTTTCTACCTGGCCCGCACCGGAGCACCGGCCGGGCGGTCGGCGGGGGCCGTCCTCCTGCTGCTGATCGCCAACGGGATCGTCCTGGTCCTGCTCGGGGCAGCCGGCCTGGGGATCGAGCTGGGTCGGTTGGACGGTGTGCGGACCGACCTCCTCCTCCTGATCATTGCCGCCGCCCTGGCCGGGATTCTTGTCTACCTGATCGTCATCGCGGTGCGGCCCCGGTGGCTGGAGCGCTACAGCCTGCTCGCGCCGCTCTTCGAGGCCGGGCTCGGCGGGCATCTGCGCGCCATCCTGGCCCGGTTCCCCCACATGCTGCTGCTTGCCGGGCTCCATTGGGGGGCGTTCCGCATCTGGGGGATTGCGGTGCCGCCGGTCCGCGGGATGGCGCTCAACCCGATCGTCCTGCTGATCGCGGCGCTGCCGGTCACTCCCGGCGGGCTGGGAACGACCCAGGCGCTCCAGGTGCTGTTCTTCAGTCCTTACTCCTCGGCGTCCTCCGTTCTGGCCTTCAGCCTGGTACACCACGCGGTCGGCCTGATCGTCCAGGCCGGGGTTGGATTTGCTTGCTGGACGCTCCTGCGGAGGCGGGTGGCGTGAACATCCTCCTGCTCTACGACTGCATCTATCCCCGGTCCGTGGGAGGAGTGGAGCACCGCAATCATGAGCTGGCGCGGGCGCTCGCGGCACGGGGGAATCGGGTGACTCTCGCGGGGTTTGCGGAGGCTCCCTCGGAGCCCTGGCCTGGGGTGGAGATCCTGCCGGTCGGCCTCCTCGGCCGCCTGTACACCGCGGAGGGGAAGCGGAGCACCGGGGAGGCCGTGCGGCTCGCCCGCTCAGTTTTCAAACTGGATCTCGGCAGGTACGACGTGGTCGAGACCGCGAACATCCCCTACGCCCACCTGCCGCCGCTCGCCCTCCGCTGCCGGCGGGCGGGGAAGCCGCTCGTGGTGACCTGGTACGAGTACTGGGGACTGTACTGGCATCAATATCTCGGGGCCATGTGGCCGGTCTATGCCGCTATCGAGAGGATGACCGCGCATCTGGGCACCGCGGCCATCTCGTCCAGCCGTCTGACCGCCGAGCGGGTTTCGCGGGTGCGCGGCGAGGAGGTGCCGGTGGTCCGCATCGGCATCCCCTTGGAGACCATCCGCAAGGCGGCAGCGGGAGCTGGGGACGGTCCTCCGCTGGTCTATGCGGGCCGGCTGCTCAAGGAAAAACGGATCGATCTCCTTCTGGAAGCCGTGGCCCGCCTGGAAGGGGCCGGACTGGCGATCTGCGGGGACGGTCCGGACCGGGGACGCCTGGAGGAGATCGCCGCCCGCCTGGGACTCAAGGACAGGGTCGTGTTCCATGGCCATCTACCGACGAGCGTGGACGTCTGGCGGCGGATCGGCGAGTCGCGGATCGCGGTCCAGCCCTCCTCGCGGGAGGGCTACGGCATGTTCCCCCTGGAGGCCATGGCGGCCGGGTTGCCGGTGGTCTACTGCGAGTCGTCCGAGAGCGCGCTCTCCGAGTTGGTGGAGGACGGGGTGCAGGGGGTGAGGACTGCTCCGGACCCCCAATCCCTGGCCGTGGCCCTCGACCGCCTGATGACCGACGAGGGGGAGCGCCGCCGTCTCGCGGACAACGCGCGACGGCATGCCGACGGGTTCGACTGGGACGCCATTGCCGAGGTCACCGAGGCGGTCTTCCGGAAAGCTCTCGTTAGATAGAGAATGCGCGCCATGTTCCTGGTCGATCTCCTCGGCGCGGGGCTCACGCTCCTGACCCTGCTCTTCCTGTTCCTGAGCGGCTATCTGCTCGCCCGGATGCTCCTGGGCCGCCGGGCTCAGGAAGATCCCCTCGCCTTTGCCATCGCGGCGCTGCTCCTGACCACGGCCGAGGGTGTCCTCCTGGGGCTGCTCCTGGGCGCGGCCGGCCGGCTGCGGATCGACCTCGCCCTGGCGCTCCTGATCGCGGTCACTCTCATCCCCCTTCTGCGGGCACGGCGCACGGGCGACCCCGGCGATATTCTCGGCGAGCCGGCGCGCCTCCTCGTCCGGCGGGCCTGGGAGCGGGTCCGGGAGCATCCGATCCTCTACATGATCGCGGCCCATTCCGTGTTCGCCGAGGGTCTGCGCGGGCTGTTCCGGCCTCCCCTGTCGTGGGACAGCCTCATGTACCACCTGCTGATCACCGCGACCTGGCTGCAGGAGCAGCGGATCGCGCCGATCTTCGGCATGCACCCGACCTATTTCTATGGGTACCAGCCCTCGAACGGGTCGGTCTGGCTCTGGTGGTGGATGGCCCCCTCCCACAGCGAGCTGTACGCCAACCTGGCCTTCTTCCCCCAGACGGCCCTGCTCGCCCTGGCGGCGGGCGGAGTGGCGAGGGAGCTCGGGGCGCGCCGCCACTGGCCTCTGGCCGCGCTGTTCACCCTGCTGGTGCCGGTGGTGATCCGCTTCGCCGCGACCCAGTACGTGGACATCTTCATGGGGGCTGCCTTCACTGCCGCGGCCTTCTTCGCTCTGCGCTGGATGCGCGAGCCGCGCTGGAGCGACGCCGTTCTGGCCGGGGCCGGCATGGGCCTGGCGGTCGGGACCAAGGTGCTGGGAATCCCCTTCGCTCTCGCCCTCGGCCTGGTGGTCCTGCTCGCCCGCGGGAGCTGGAGACGCCGGCTGCCGCAGCTCGCCGCCGCTGCCCTCTCCCTCGCCCTGCTCGGCGGCTTCTTCTATGCCCGCAATGCCCTGGAGGGAGCGGGTCCGCTCGCCGCCCGTTGCGAGGGGACGCCGGGAGCCGCGGCCTCCGGACCGATCCCGACGATCCCGCGGATCAACACGGTGGCCTATATGGTTCCCCGCGGCGAGATGACCTGGGATGTTCTGGTGGACGTCTTCCTCGGAGTCCCCAGGCCGGGCTCCGAGGAGATCGGAATCGGTCCCCAGCTTCTCCTCCTGCTGCCGGTCTTCTTGCTGCCCTGGCTCCTGCCGCGGGAAGTCCGTCGCGGGGCCATCCTGGTCTGGAGCCAGGTCGTGATCCAGCTCGTGCTCTGGGTCGTCATCCCTTACGCAAGCTCGTGGCACGTGTTTGCCAATGTGCGCTACCTGGATGGAGCCATCGCCCTGATGTTCGCCGGGGCGGTGGCCCTGGGGGAGCGCTGGTTGCCCGATCCGGCGCTGCGCATCGTGGCCCTGCTTTTCTGCATCCAGGACCTCATCATGTTCAGCTCGGACATGACGCGGACGGTCCGGCTTGCGCTCGGCCTCATCGATGCCGGACTGGTCGCCTGGGCGCTCTCAGAATTTTTCCGGTCGTTCACCCGCCGCCATGCCCGGGAGCTGGCGCTGGCCGGCCTGGCGCTCTGTCTCCTTCTCGCGCCTGCCCTCGCCCGCTACCGGGTGAAGGACCGGGAGCGCGCCTTCCGGATGGAGTACACCACCCACAAGATCGCGGCCTACCTCTGGGCGCCGGCCTACGGCTGGCTGGACAAGAACGGCGGGGACGGCACGGTCGCGGTGGCCGGCTCGCCCAGCAACTTCTTCATCTACCCGGTGATGGGGACGCGCCTGGAGCGCCGGGCGG
>DASUNJ010000611.1:0-5018 GCA_036277235.1 Thermoanaerobaculia bacterium
GAGGTCGTTGGGGGCGTTTCTTGATCGGGCCCCTTTGACGGACAGCCTCGCCAACTTGGAGGAGGCGCTGGAGGGCTCGACGGAGGCGCAGGTCGACGGCCTGCTCAGGGACGCCGGTATCTCCGCGGATCTGCTGCGGGACGCGTTGATCGTCAGAGCGAGAATTGGCCGCGTCAGCGACGTGATTCATGCGACGGCAATCGCGCTCTCGCTCCCGGCGTTGCTCCAGCCGGACGAGGCGATGGCCCGCCCGTCTCTCGGCGCAGGCAACGACAAGACGAGGCCGTTTGACCTGGAGACGGACCGCCGCGTCGCGGAGTTCAAGCTCGCGCGTTGGAAGGGAAGCAACGCTATGCGCAAGCGGCAGACGTTCAAGGACCTCGTCAATCTTGCTGCCGAGGGGTCTGCCAGGGCGGCGGAGTTGTACGTTCTTGGCGAGAAGCCAATTCACTTTCTTCGGACGAGCAAGTCGAGCGCGAATTGGGGCCTAGATCGCTTCATCTCGACCCAGCGACTGTTTGAGGCAAAGTTTGGGTCCTTGGATATGGCGATTGCCGACTTCACGGACGGCCCCGGGGCTCATGTGAAGCTGATTAACCTCGAAGAGCGGCTGCCCCGACTATTCGGCAGTCATTCATAGGTTGGGGGGCTGCATGTCCGAGCCCTTCTCGGGGTCCGGCTGGGTGTCCATAAGGGGGTTATCGAGCGTTGGGGGGCGCCAGCTCGACGACACCGGAGTTCTCAACTATGGTTGCGGCGGTCCCAGTCACCCCGGCGGCGGAGGTCGCGATGGCGAAGGCGTTCAGCGTCGTTTCCTGGAACTGCGAACACTGGAAGGAAGATGATCCTCGGAACACGGCCAGGATCGAATTTCTCGCCGGGCAGGAAGCGGACGTGATTGCGCTCTACGAGGTGGAGGGCCGGGAGGTGTGGCGCGCGGTGATGGACGGGCTGCCCGGCTATTCGTTCTTCATCACCGAGGGGCAGAACACCCAGGAGATCCTGGTCGGGGTTGGCCCCGGGACCACGGCCTTCCTCACCCAGAGGATCGAGTTCCAGAGCCGCGACGCCTTCATGCGGCCGGGCGCGTTCCTGACGGTGCGGGCTGACGGAGCCGACTACTCGATGCTGTTCCTGCACCTGGCGAGCATGACCGGCGCTCGCGGCTTCGGCCTGCGCACGGACATGACCGAGCGCGCCTTCGACTTCAAGAGGTACCTGGACAAGGCTGCGAAAGGAAAGGCGAACTTCATGTTCATGGGCGACCTGAACGTGATGGGGCTTGACTACGTCTACGGTAAAGAAGGCGGTAGCCTCCTACGCGACCGGGTCAGCGCCGAGCACGAGTTCGCGGCCGTCGCCTACGAGGCCGGGAAGACGGGCATGCGGGTGGCGCCCAAGACGGCCGACTTCACCTGGCGCGGCGACGGGAAGATGCGCAGCAACCTCGACCACGTCGTTGTCAGCGACCAGATCGAGTTCGAGCAAATCGGCGAGAAGGACGTCGAGGTTCGAGGCTGGCCTCAACTGCCCGAGGCCGAGCAGGAGAAATGGGTCAGAGAGTTCTCAGACCACGCGCTGCTCTACTTCGAGGTCAGCAAGCCGCACTGAGCTGGACCTGGGATCGCTCGCTATGTCGTGTTCTTCTTCTCATGCGTCCATCGTCGGTGTCGTCTCGGTTCGGACGTGAACCGAGTGAATGGACGGGAGCTCGTCGATGCCGCCCTGAGAGCGGCCGGGATCAGGCCGGAGCTCAACGACCGCCGGGCGAAGCGCTTGATCCCCGGCGAGCTTCCGGCAATTGAGCTTCCAAGCGGCGGCGCCTTCCTCCGCGCCGCTTGCGTAGGGATGGCAGTCTTCGTGGCCGGGTTCGGGGTCCTGCTGGCGTTTTGGCTCGGGGGAGACCCGCGCCCGGATGTGCCCGGGCTCTTCGACTACGCGGCTGCGACCCTCGGGGACGGCCTGCTGCTGCCCCTGCTCGCCTTCACCTGCTTCCTCGGCTTCGCGTTCGCCCCGGGCCCCGCCCCGGGCGAGCGCCGTTGGACGCTAGGGGGTGTGGTCGGCGGCTCGGTAGTGGCTGCCGTCATCCAGGTGGTCTGGCTGCTGGACCCAGATCCCAACACCAACTGGACCCTGGTCGCGCCGCACGAGCTGAACACGGTTGGCTGGTGGCACCTTGGCTTCTTCGTTCTCGCGGGTGGTTTCCTTGGTGGCTGCGCCATGCGGCTCGCGGTGCGCGTGAGAGATGCAGACACCCAGCGCCGGCGGGAACTCGCCGAGTGCGGCTGGCTGGCGGCAGTGGCGTTCTGTGTGCTCGGCTTTCTGGGCCTCGCTGCGGCGGACAACCTGGCCGCCGCCGACACCCAGGCTGGTCTCGCGACTGCGATCGGGGTGGGCGCTGCCGCCGCCCTGTTCTCCGGCGGCGCCGCCTGGGCCTACCATTTCGCGGTCCGGGAGATCGCGCCACCGCTCGCGCTGGCCCTCGCTGGCGCCGCTGGCCTGACCCTCATCGTTGCCTACGGAATGCCCGTCCCAGCAGGTGCTGCGATCGCGGGGATCCTGATCTCGGTCACCCTCGGAGCCGGGCTTTCCGCGACCGCGCTCGCGGCCGCTCTCGTGGCCCCGTCGGGGCGGCGGACGCAACTGGGCATTGCTGTGGCGATCCCGGCGCTACTCGCCGCGTTCACGCTCGCAGGGTCGCTCAGCCTCGGACTCCACCTCGTGGCCTCCCACGGGCTCGCCGCGGCGCTGGCCATCCTGGCCGGCTCCATGGTGGCCGTCGGCACCGGGTCCGATCCGGGGCAGGGGCCCGGCAACTTCCTTCTGCGCATAACCGCGGGGGCATACGCGCTCGGCCTGATCGTGCTCACCGGCTGGATCGGCGAAGGGCGGACCAGCGCGGAAGCCAACTACGCGGTCGGTTTCGCCGCCTTCTTCCTAGATGGCTTGGTGCTGGGCATGATCAGGGACCAGTTCGCCGCGGTGATCCGCAGCGACTTCCTCGGGCAGGACAAAGGGGGGCGCGGAACGGAGGAGGTCGGGCTCGACACGACGATCCGCGTGCTGACCTTCGGCGCGACCGCGCTCGCGGCGCTTGCCACCCTGTTTGCCGTCGCGGCGCCGACCCTGGGGTTGGATGTCGTCGACTCCTTGCCAGAGGTCGACTACGGGCTGCTCGCCGTGGCGCTGACCGGCGCCCTAGCCCTGACGGTCGTGGCCCGATTCCAGGCACTTCGCGCCGACCCACTAAAGAAGCGGCGTGAATCGGAGATGCCAAACCCAAAGCCCCACACCTCCGGCGATCCCGTGAGCGTCGATCCCACCGCGGCTGTGCTGGCCCTCGTCGGCCTCGTCCTCTGGTCGGGGATCGTGCTCTGGAGCGCCGTGAGCGCTGGTGTTGAGATGGTTCCGGTCGCGGCGATCGGCGCCGGCCTGATCGGCCTGATGGCCTTTGAGGACACCGTCAGGAGTTGCACTCGATTGCAGCTCCATTCCCCCGATGCGCTCGCCTGGGTGCTGGCGGCCGTAATTGGCGTCACCGTCGGGGCCGGGATCTTCTTCGTCCTCTCTACGGGCCTCTGGGACGACGGTCTGCCGGCCTCGGGGGCGGCCTCGATGGTCGCGCTGCTGGTTCCATGCGCCACTATCGTCGTCGTCTCGCTGGCCGCTGGCCCCATTGCGTTCGGGCTGCACGAAGAGAAGGTCACCCCCCAGACTCCCTCCCAGAACGTTCTCCTGATCGAGTTTCTTTATGGCGGCCTGGCGCTGATCGCGCTGATCCTGCCGATGATGGCGGTAGCCAGGGTCGATGCCATCGACCCCGCCAATGTCGGCCTCGTGGCGGTGACCTGCTTGGCCGCACTGCCGCCCCTGCTCGGCGCCTTCTTCTGGGTCCAAGGGAACAACTCCCTCCACCTCGAGTTGCAGCTGAGGCGGATCGAAGAAGGGGAGAACATCCCGCCGTCCCTGACCCGTGTCCGTTCCGCCGGGAGCCGCACTCCCGTAGGGGACTGGACGATGTGGATGAGGACTCACAACCGCTTCCAGAACCGCGTCTCCCTCGCCGTGGTGATCGCTGGCTTCGTCTGGATGGCCGGCGAGCTCTTGCTCTGAGCGGGGTCGGCAGCGCTGGCCGGCTTTGCCTTCGCCTATGGCTTCGAGAAGGGACTCCGGAACGGCGATGGGCGACGCCCTTGCCCGTCTCACCCTGAAAAGTCTTAGCTCAAACAGGGATTGGGATTCCGAGGCGTCTACGGAACTCGCCGAGCGGAATTTCCTTGTGGAAGCGGAGGCCCAAGCAGATCACAAGGCCGGTGATGCGGCTGATGATTCCGGGGCGGGCGAGCATAAAGCGGACTTGATCAGTACAGGCAGCCGCCTCGCTGTAGTCGGCGTTCTTCGCATACCGATAGAGGTGGCTAACCATGTGATCGATTCCAGTCTGGGCGCCGAGCTCGAAGACCGCTCGGAGCGGTATTCGACCCCAGGGGCTGTTCGGGTAGATATGCGTATCCGGCTCGTCGGCAGATGAGTTAGGCCAAAGAATCTCGCCACACCAGACCTCGGCAGGTGCTGGATCTGAGTCAATATTCCAGCCGCGACTGTCAGACCGAACTGAATTCAGGGTTCGTGGGTCGGCTCCGAGGGCGACCATCGTGGCAATTGAGGCGTTGACCCAGCGCTCCACGTCGGATCGGTCCACGCGCCGCGGCGACCAGTGGCGAGTCAGTGCCATGGCTGCTCGATTGATGAGATTCATTCCGGGGCGCGGAAGGGGGCTTGCGGCTGTGGTTGGGTCGCCTGACGAATGTTCGCCTTTGATCGACATCGCAGCGAGATTAGCTGTCTAGATGGCCTGCACGTTTAGCGTGCGCCAACGACATCTCCCAGGTCGTCCCATCGCCCACGTAGCGCGGGACCTCGGCTTCCACCCCGAGACCCTGCGCCAGTGGGTGCGCCAGGCCGAAGCCGATGAGGGCAAGCGCACCGAGCTGCTGAGCGGCGAGGAGCGCGAGGAG
>DASUNJ010000612.1:0-2646 GCA_036277235.1 Thermoanaerobaculia bacterium
GTCGATGCGAGAGAAGAGCTCGGCGGGGAAGACGTTGAAGTCGAAGGCGCGGCCCCGGTTGATCGCGCCGGAGCTGTCGAGGCCACCGGTCGAGGCCGGCACCTCCATGCCGTTGAGCGTGACCTGGGTGAACTCCGCGCCCAGGCCCCGCAGCGACAGCTGGCGCCCCTCGCCACCCTCGCGGACGATCGCCACGCCCGGCACACGCTGGATCGCTTCCGCCAGGTTGAGATCGGGCATCTTGCCGATGTCCTCGGTCACGATGCTCTCCCGGGAGTTGACCGCATCCCGCTTCAGAGTGACGGACTCCTCCAGCGCGTGGCGATAGCCCGTGACATCAATGGTCTCCGTGACCATGTCGACCGGTTCTTCCGCGACGCTCTCTTCGCCTTCGGGTGCCTCCTGGCCTGCGGTTGCCTCGGGATCCTTCTTCTCCTGCGTCGCATTCTCCTGGCCGGCGTCCTGCGCCAGAGCGGGCTGAAACCCGCCGAGAACCATGAGGAGGGCGACCAGGAGCGCGCCTCTTGACCAGCGTGAGCTGAGCATACTCTCCTCCTTTAGTGAGCCTAGGTTGTAGCGGCCGAAACCGCGGTTCTTCCAAACCACTGGGAGCCTGCGCGGGGAGCATGATCCCGGAGATTGCTCGCGCTGGCACTCAGTATGGACCAGGTCGAGTGAGGGAAGCAAGAGGAAAATGCCATCGCTGGCAACAACATCGGAGCCATGCGCCGAGCCAGCAAGTCCCTCCTCCAGGCTGAGGAGCCCTCGATTCTGGACTTTTTCTGCCATCGATGGCACACTATTCTTATGCCGAGAGGCCACACTATCTGGCGGGTGGGTGCGAGCGGGACATTGTTCCTGCTGCTGGGGTGCTTGCCCCTCTCAGCCAAGGATCCGACTCCCGGACGGGTGGACTGGACGATGGTCGAGACCATCGTCTCCCGCATCGAGGCGCCACGCATCCCGGCACGGGTCTACCGGGCGGCCGACTTCGGCGCCGCCGCCGACGGCACCGCCGATGCACGACCTGCCATCCTCGCGGCGATCGCCAAGGCGACGGCCGAGGGCGGCGGGCGCGTCGTGCTGTCCCCCGGCGTCTGGCTGAGCCGCGGCCCGATTCAGCTGCAGAGCCGCATCGAGCTCCACCTCGAGCCGGGAGCGCACCTGCTGTTCTCGCCCGAGCCGGAGCACTACCTGCCCGTGGTCGAGACCCGCTGGGAGGGGACGCGGGTGCTCGGCTACTCGCCGCTGGTCTACGTCCGGGACGTCGAGGACGTGGCCATCACGGGCTCCGGGACGATCGACGGCAACGTCCGGAGCGGGTTTCACGCCTGGCACCCCCTGGCGAACCCCGACATGCAGCGCCTTCGCCGCATGGGCTTCACCGGCGTGCCGCTCGAGGAGCGCGTGTTCGGGGCCGGCACGCACCTGCGCCCGCCGCTCGTGCAGCTCGTGCGTGCTCGCCGCGTTCGCCTGGAGGGGTTCACGGCCGTGAACTCGCCCTTCTGGGTCAACCACCTAGTCTACAGCGAGCACGTCACGGTGCGCGGCATCAAGGTGGAGAGCCACTTCCCGAACAACGACGGGGTGGACGTGGATTCGAGCCGCTACGTGCTGGTCGAGGACTCGATCTTCCGCACCGGGGACGACGCGGTGGTGATCAAGTCCGGCCGCGATCTCGACGGCCGCACCGTCGCCAAGCCCAGCGAGTACGTGGTGGTGCGCAACAACGACATGGGGGGCGAAGACGGCATCGCCCTGGGGAGCGAGATGTCGGGGGACATCCGCTACGTGTTCTTCACCGACAACGTGCTGCGCTCGGGGTCGTCGGCCATCCGCTTCAAGGCGAATCTGGACCGCGGCGGCACGGTCGAGCACGTGGGGGTCCGGCGCTTCACGGTCGGTTCCTTCGAGCGTCTGTTCTGGTTCCAGCTCAACTACCCCGGCGAGCTGGGCGGCAACTTCCCTTCGACCTACCGCGACATCGTCTTCGAAGACTTCCAGGTGGAGGACGTGGGCACGCTGTTCGAAGCCCACGCGCCCCCGCAAGCACCGCTTCGGGGTGTGATCGTACGCAACGTCGATGTCGCCTCGGCGAAGAAGACCACGGTCCTCGAGAACGTTCACGACCTCCGGTTCGACGGCGTAACGGTGGCTGGGCGGCCGGTCTCGTCCGCTGGGGGCTACCTTCCATGAACGTCCGCCACATGGCTGACCCGGTCCGCTTCGACCGCATGAGCACCGAGGAGATTCGGGAGAGCTTCCTTGTCGAAACGCTCTTCGCCGAGGACAGAATCTCCATGGTCTACAGCGATGCGGATCGCGCCATCATGGGCTCCGCCGTCCCGACGACGCAAACGCTCACCCTGGAATCGGCACCGGAGCTGCGCGCCGAGACGTTCTGCGAGCGCCGGGAGCTCGGGGTTCTCAACATCGGCGGCCCCGGGACCGTCGCTGTCAACGGTGTGGATTACGCCTTGGCTGGGCGTGACGGTCTCTACGTTGGCCGAGGCAGCAAGGCCATCACCTTCGCCAGCGACTCGGCCCGCACGCCCGCGAGGTACTACCTGCTCAGCTTCCCCGCGCATGCAGACCATCCCACGGTCCGCATCCGGCAGTCCGAGGTCGAAGCCGTGCGACTGGGCA
>DASUNJ010000613.1:0-4670 GCA_036277235.1 Thermoanaerobaculia bacterium
CATGGCACGGATGCGCTCCTCCAAAACAGCGGCCAGGTTCGATCCTTCCAACTGGCGTCCGGCCACGAGCTGGGTCACGGCGTCGTGGGCCACCCGCTGGAGCAGCTCGTGGTCCTCGGGGTCCCACTCCTCGGAAGCCACCTCGACCCGGAACGCTTCGGGGATGCGCAGGAGGTCGCCGGCCGAGAGCCCGCGGTCGACGAGCCCGGCTTCTACAAGTTGATGGACGGCGGCATGGGCCTCGCGGATCACTCCCATGTGGACCTGGACCGTGGCCTTGCGCTCCGCGACCGGGCGGACCTCGATCCGCGCCTCCACCCGGCCGCGGGAGATTTCCTTGCCCAGCATGTCGCGCAGGGCGGCCTCGCTCGACCGCACCTCGTCTCCCATGCGCAGGACCAGGTCGAAAAACCGGTGGTTGACCGCCTTCAGGCTGACCGCCACCCCATGCCGCGAGTTCTCGCCGGACGACTCCCCGTATCCCGTCATGCTGCGCATCTCAGTTCTCCTTTGCCAGCCTCTCCGCTTCTTTCTCACCCGCATCCAGGCGCCGCTTGAGCTCGGCGGCGGCCAATTCCGGATCCCCCCGGCGCTCCACGGTGAACGGCTCGCCGTAGACGATGTGCACCGTCGACAGCGGCAGCGGGACCACGAAGCGGTCCCAGGAGCGCAGGCGCTTCACCTTCGTGGCCGCCAGCGACAGAGACAGGATCGGGAGGCCGGTCGCCGCCGCCGCCAGGATCACCCCGGGCTGCACCTCGCCCGCCGGCCCCCGCGGACCGTCCGGCGTGAAGGCGAGGTCGTATCCCTGTGCCGCCTTGCGCAGCAGATCCCGCATTCCGGCGATGCCCCCACGGCTGCTCGAGCCGCGGCTGGTACCGATGCCCATTCGCGCCAACGCGCGGGCGATCAGCTCGCCGTCCCGGCTCTGGCTCACCAGAACCGAGATCCCGTTGCCCCGGTAAGAGTAGGGCATCAGGAGCAGATGGCGATGCCAGAGGGCCAGGATGAAGTGCTCGCCGCGCTTCTCCATCTCTCGCATCGGCCCGTCGCCATGATGCCTCAGCCTCACGGTCGCCCGCAGCGCCCGGATCAGACTGACCCCGGCGAAAGACAGAAAGGCCTCCTTCATGTCCGGAACTGCAGGTCGTACAGCCGCCGGTAGGTGCCGCCGAGCGCCATGAGCTCGCCGTGGTTGCCCTCCTCCACGATCCGGCCGCCCTCCATGACGACGATGCGGTCGGCCCGCATCACGGTCGAGAGCCGGTGGGCGATGACCAGCGTGGTGCGGCCCTGCATCAGGTTCGAGAGCGCTTTCTGGACGAGCGCCTCGGACTGCATGTCGAGGTGAGACGTGGCCTCGTCCAGGATCAGGATCGGCGCGTTCTTGAGCAGGGCGCGCGCGATCGCCAGCCGCTGCCTCTGGCCGCCGGAGAGCCGCAGCCCCGACTCCCCAATCACGGTGTCGTAGCCGTGCGGGAGCTCCATGACGAACTCGTCCGCATAGGCTGCCGCGGCCGCCTCGCGCACCCGCTCCAGGGGCAGGTCGGACCGCCCGTAGGCGATGTTGTTGCGGATCGAGTCGTTGAACAGCACCGTATCCTGCGTGACGATCCCGATCAGCGCCCGCAGGCTGTCGATCTTGAAGTCCCGGATGTCCTGGCCGTCGATCGCGACCCAGCCCGAGTCGGGATCGAAGAAACGCGGCAGGAGGTTCACCAGCGTCGACTTGCCCGCGCCGGACGACCCGACCAGGGCCACAATCTTGCCTGCCGGGATCGGCAGGGTCACGTCGTGCAGCACCAGCCGGTCCTCGTAGGAGAACGAGACCCGCTCGTAGGCGATCCCCTCGCGCACCGCCGTGATCTCGCGCGCGTCCGGCCGCTCGACGATGTCGTTGGGGATCGCGGTCAGGCGCGCCACCCGCTGGCCGGCCGCCGTCGCCTCCTGGAGGACCAGATTGACCTTGTTCAGCTTGCGGATCGGGTCGTAGATCATCATCAGGACGATAATGAACTGGATCAACGCTTCCGACTGGAGCTCGTCCGCACGGATGGCCTTGCCGGCGTAGATCAGCAGCACCGCCGAGCCGATGGCCGCCAGCGATTCGATGACAGGCCCGGAGGTGTGGGACAGCATCTGCGCCCACAGGTTCACCCGCAGATGGCGCCGCGTGGCCTCGCGGAAGCGGTCGAGCTCGAACTCCTCCATCCCGAACGCCTTGACCACCCGGTGGCCGCGGATGCCCTCGGTCAGCAGGCTCGCCAGGTCGGCCATCCGCTCCTGGCTGCGGTGGGTGGTGCGGCGCATCCCCTTGCCGAACCGGACGATGGGATAGACCAGCACCGGCGCAACGACCAGCGTGATCACGGCCAGCTTGAAGTGGATCGACAGCAACAGCACGACCAGGAAGACCAGGGTGATCGACTGCTGGAACAGATCGAGCAGCCGGTTGGAGACCGCGTTCTGCATCATCCCCACGTCGTTGATGACGCGGGCGACCAGCTCGCCGGACGGGTGCGCGCCGTGGAAGCGGCTCGACTGGCCGAGGATGGTGCGGTACAGGTCGTTGCGGATGTCGGTCGTCACTCCCAGACCGATGTTCTGGAAGGCGTAACCCGACACAAAGTCGGCGACGCAGCGCAGCAGGAACACGCCCACGAAGAGCAGGGGGACGAAGAAGACGACCTCGTCGCCCTCCACTCCGACCCGCCGCTTGAGCGATTCGTAGCTGCGGTCGAACTGCCGCTGGAGATTGAACCTCTTCTTGAGGTCGGCCAGCACTCCGGTCTCTTCGGCCTGTCCGCCCTCTGTCTCGGGAGAGACGGAAAGACCCGGCACGGGGAGCGACCCATCGCTCTTCGCCAGGAGGACCTCGCGGAAGATGGGCTGCAGCAGCGCGCCCGTCGCGGCTTGCGCGGAGGCATAGGCCACGATGCCCACGGCGGCGAGCATGGCCCACCCCGTGTAGCGGCGCAGGTAGTGCCAGAAGAAGGCCGGGGTGTTCACGCCGGAACTTCCTCCGCTTGCTCCAGAACCGCAGCCACCTCCTTGGCCGCCCGTCCGCTCGCGCCGCCCTCCCCCAGCCGACCGCGCAGCTCGGAGAGCCCCTTGCGCATCTCCGCGCGGTCGTAGTCCTCCAGGAGCACCCGTTCGGCTTCAGCCGCGATGCGCTCGGGGTTGGCCTCCCCCTGGATCAGCTCCGGCACCACCGGCTTATCCAGGACAAGGTTGACCAGGCTGATGCTCGGCAGGCGCACCAGAGCCTTGGCCAGCGACCAGGTCCAGAAGCCCAGCTTGTAGATGACGATCATCGGCGTGCCCAGCAACCCTACTTCCAGGGTCGCCGTTCCCGACGCGCAGAGGGCGAGGTGCGAATCCGCGATGGCGGCGAAACGGTCCTCCGAGACGATCCGCACCGGCAGGCCGGAGAGCTCGATCTGCTCCTCCAGCAGCTCCCGCGGCACGTCCGGCGCCTTGATGAGGCTGACCGCGATGGGCAGGTCGGCGGCCAGGCGCCGCACCGCCTGCAGCATGGTGGGAAGCAGCGCCTCGACCTCGCCGAGCCGCGAGCCGGGCAGGAGCACCACCCGGAACGGCCCGTCGGGCTCGACCCCTTCATCCAATCGGTCCCAGGCCTGGGGAAGCTGCGGCACCTCGTCGACCAGTGGATGGCCGACGTGGACCACTTCCACCTGGTGCTTGCGATAGAAGTCGACCTCGAAGGGGAAGAGGACCAGCATGCGGTCGACCAGCTTGGCGATGGTGCGCACGCGACCCTTGCGCCAGGCCCACACCTGCGGGCTGATGTAGTAGACGACGCGCAGGCCGCGCCGCTCCAGCTCCTTGGCCAGGCGCAGGTTGAAGTCCGGGAAGTCGATGAGCACGGCCGCGTCGGGACGGCGGCGGTCCACCTCGCGCAGCAGCGCGGCGAAAACCTGCTTGATGCGCGGCAGGACGCGGAGCACCTCGGTGATGCCCACCACCGCCACCTCCGAGCTGTGGGCCACGGACTGTAGGCCGGCCGCCTGCAATTCGTCGCCGCCGAGGCCGAAGGTCACCAGGCCGGGCACGAGCCGGCGCAGCTCGGACACGAGCCGGGCGCCGTGGAGGTCTCCCGAGGCTTCGCCGGCCACCACCAGGAGCTCCTTTGGACGACTCATGGGAGCGGCGCTGGCGGCCCCTGCGGGAACGGGTACATCAGCCAGGCCACGAGCAGGCCGCCACCGACCATCCCCAGGAAAAGCTGCAGGAACAGGCGGACCTGCTCCTTGCGCTCGCGCCGCCAGAGCAGGGTGAAGAACAGGCTCACCACGAGCGAGTAGAGGACCATCAGGAAGAAATGGCTCATGTCTCCCTCACTCCTTCTTGCCGCGCGAGATGTCCCACGCGTCGAGCACGAGCAGCCAGTTCATCAGCCCGGCGGTGAGCAGGAACGCGGTGCCGTACTCGTAGCCGGCACCCACGATGTCGCCGGCATAGTCGGCGCCGTAGCGGAGGATGAAGTACGGGAGTCCCATGCCCATGGCACCCCCGGTGGCCAGCAGGGTGAGGGGCTGACCGGGGAGCGGCCGGTACAGGTTGCCCTGCAGCTCGCAGCCGACCCAGAGGCTGACCACGGCGAGCAACAGGAACACCAGGCCGCGGCCGATCCGCCTGAGATAGATGTG
>DASUNJ010000614.1:0-8050 GCA_036277235.1 Thermoanaerobaculia bacterium
CCCCCCCCCGGGATCAATCTCATCGCCCGGACACCCTTCCCTCGAACCCCATCTGGTCTTCGAACCACTTCTTCGGCCGCAGGATCTTCCAGTCCCGCTGGGTGCCGTCGAGCTCGACCCCCACGTCCCAGCGGCCGTAGCTCGCATAGAGGATCCCCTGCTTGGGAGCGCCGCCGAAGCGGAGCTTCCCCTGGATCTTCGCCTGCCCGCCCGCCACCGCCAGGTCATCGATCCGGACGGCGCCGTCCCCGACCGACACGTCCGCCACCGCTCCGACCGGCTGTGTCATCAGGTCGTCCATCCAGCGGAGGACCCGGTCGCGGGTCTCGGGAGCCACGAAGGAGAAGAGCGGCCGGGAGTCGGAGAGAGTGCTCTCCACCCTGGCGCGAAGGAAGACCGGCGCGCCCGGCTCGATCACGGCGCCGTCCAGGTGGACCCTCGCCCACCAGTCCCCGCCCGAGATCCCGGCGCCGCTCACTCGGGTGAGGTCGATCTTGGTCCCCGACACGTCGAAGCTCTTGCCCCGGAAGTCGGCGTCGCGGATCAGGGTGCGGACGCGCAGATCCCCGCGCAGGGGCCGTCCTTCGAAACGGGCTCCCACGCCGCGGACATCGAGATTGATGCTGCCGGAGCCGTTCCAGTCCGGAGCCGCGGCGCGGAAGCTGGCGCTCATCCGGCCCGAGCCGCCGGTCAGCTCCAGGCCCGACTGGCTGGGCAGGTACGCATTGTAGAAGGAGAAATCCTTGACTTCGCTCGCGGGCATCACGATCTCGATCCGCCGCGGGGAGAAGAAATCGCGTTCCACCAGCCGGGGCTCGCCGTTCCTGGCCTCGATCCGCAAATCCCGGCCGCGGACGTGCGGCTGCCGCTGCCCGCGCGTCACCTGGAAGGAGTCGAACTCCAGGGCCAGGCGCGACTCCTCGCCGGGGAGCACCTCCCAGACCGCCCGCCCTTGCCCTTCCGCCCGGTAGTCGAGCGCGGAGGCGATGAGACGCTCCGGCCGCGCTTCCAGGCGGCTCCCCGGAAGGAACTTTCCGCGGCGCACCTGCAGCTTGACGGCCACCCGGCCGTCCCGGGTGTCGAAGCGGACCCACCGGGTCTTCCGCAGGTATTCGTCCAGGAAGGCCAGGTTCCGGACGGTGCCCTCGACCTCGGCCCTGCCGCTCACGAAGCGGAAGAGGTTCCAGCCACGGTGCTCGGACGGGACGTAGGGATCGATCTCGCCGTCGATCCGTCCGGACGCTTCCGCCAGGATCGGCTGCGCATTCGGACCCGCTCCGAGCGAAATGGCGCCGGAGTCGATCTGGAAGCGGGTCGGATCGATCATGAGCCGGCGCCAGACGGTCATGTCGAACCCGCCGGCGATGCGCGCGTCCCCGGCAAAGCGGAACTCGTCGATCCAGATCTCCCGGACGGCGTCCAGGTCCACCTGCGCCAGCCGGATGCGCCAAGGATCGCGTCGCGCCTTCTGCTTCTGCTGCGGGGGACGAGGATAGAGCTTCTCCGGCGGCCGGGCCGGCGGATTGGTGAAACCGGGGATGGGAGGCTGGAGGTCCCTGCGCAGCGGCCGCGACCACTTGCGGCCGTCCGCCCTCCGGCGCAGGCGGAAGTCGACGCCGCTGCCCTTCAGCCCGGTGATGACGAGCTCCCGGTCTCGCAGGTCGAACAGGCGCAGCTCGAAGACGGCGGAATCCATGGAGGCCCACCACTGTGCCGTGCGCGTCTGGTTGCGGATGCGGAAGTCGCGGACGTGGATCACCCCGGGCCAGAGGGTCCAGGCCGTCCCGGCCTCGATGAGCAGCCGCTCGGGCCGCCGGTTCAGGCGCCGCTCGAGGTCACCCGAGCGCAAATACCAGTTGCCCGCCACGAGATAGAGCGGATAGAGAGCCACTACGGCGACGAGCAGCGCCAGGGCGAGGCGAATGAAAAGACGTTTCATGACCGAGGCACGCTCTTTGCGAGACTCGTGCCGTCGTGAAAGAAATCGTCGTCGACCAGCCCGCGAGCGAAGCCTCTGCCCTGCTCGCGATCCAAAGCCCCGCGGTGCTGAAGGCACACGGATGGGAGATGGCCTTCTGGTCCTGCTCGGACGAGGAGAGGATCGAAAAGTCCCTGCACGCCCTGGGCAAGGGCCGGGACGGCTGGGAGCTCGTACGGCCCAGGAAGGTCCGGGCGGAGCCGAAGAACCTGACCGAGGACGCGGAGGCCATGGCCCGCTTCGGCCCCTGGGTCTACATCTTCGGCTCGCACTTTGGCACCAAGTCCGGCCCGCTGGAGCCGACGCGGCACTTCATCGCCCGCTTCCGGGAAGACCGGATCGAGGGCCGGCTCGACGAGAGCGAGCTCGAGATCGAGATCGCCCGCGGCCGCTTCAAGCTCCACCGCCTGCTCAACGACGCCCTCCGCGAGAGCGGGCTGGGCCTGATGGAGCCCGGCGGCGAGGAGCAACGCTGCATCCGCGACACGCGCCAGAAGGGGCGGAAGAAGGGAAAGAAGTGGGCCGAGCGCATTCACAAGAAGGATTGGCCGATGGATGTCGAGGGCGCAGCTTTCCGCAGCAACGGTGCCCTTCTGCTCGGGCTGCGCTATCCGGCGACCCGCGACGGGCATCCGGTCCTGGCGGAGATCGAGGGCATCGAGAAGCTCTTCCGGAATCCCCTGGACGATCCGTCGGTCCGCCAGCTCTGGGTGATGGAAGGGGTGGGAACCGCCCGGGAGCCTCGCGGCATCCGCGCGCTGGAGGAGGACGGAGACTCCTTCCTCGCCATCACCGGCAGCCTGGATAGTGCTCCCGAGGAGAGTGCGATCCTGCAGGACCATCCCGAGGGGGAGCGCGCCGACTCCTGCCTGCACCGCTTCACCCTGCCCGAAGCTCCGCCGCGCTGGAGCGGCGTCGAGGCCGAGCGGGTCCAGGACCTGGGCGTCGACTCCAAGGCCGAGGGCCTCGCCGCGGACACCGAGGGCCGCCTCTGGTACGTGCTCGACGACGAGCGCATCCGCCTGCGTCCGGTCGGTTAAACTCCGGCCGTTGGACATCCTCTTCGACCTCGACGGCACCCTCACCGACCCTGTCCTCGGGATCACCCGCTGCATCCAGCACGCGCTGGTAAATCTGGGGAGGACCGCTCCGGACCTGGATGGGCTGAGGCGCTGCGTCGGTCCGCCGCTCCAGGACAGCTTCGCGGAGCTTCTGGAGACCGAGGACGAGATCCTGCTGGCCGAGGCAATCCGCCTCTACCGCGAGCGCTTCAAGCCCGTTGGCATGTTCGAGAACAGCGTCTACCCGGACGTGCCCAAGGGCTTGGAAACTCTTCGAGCCCGCGGCCATCGGCTCTGGGTGGCGACCTCGAAGCCCCACGTCTTCGCGCTGGAGATCGTCCAGCACTTCGGGCTTGCCGGATTCTTCGAGCGGATCTACGGCTCGGAGCTCTCCGGGGTCAACGCAGACAAGGGAGACCTCATCCGGCATGTGCTCGCCGAGGAGTCGATCCCTCCCGAGCAGGCCTGGATGGTAGGAGACCGCATGCACGACGTGCTCGGAGCCCGGCGCAACGGCGTCGAAGCGATCGGCGTCCTGTGGGGATACGGCAGCGAGGAGGAGCTCCGCGCCGCCGCGCCGCGGAGGATCGTGGCCTCGATGGCGGAGCTCTGCGAAGCGCTACGGCAGGATGCGTAAGGCGGTACAGACCCGGCTGAGGACTCGGTCGAGCTCCAGGTGAGGAGGGACCTTCAAGGCCTGGTATCGCTGACCGGAGGCGGCCGGCTCGTACACCACCAGGCCGACGTCGTCCATCATCCGATTGGCTGCGTTGGCAAAGAAAAGGGTGCGCTCCAGGTCCGCCCTGTCCACCACCCGGATGGCCAGGAAGAGGAAGGAGAGGGGCTTGCTCTGGCGCAGCCAGGTCAGCAGGTCGCTCGTGGGCCCGCCCCCCTGTCCGGCATTCCGGGCCCACTCGGCCTTGAGGTCGATCGTCTTGAGGCCCGCTTCCTTGACACGCTTGTCCAGATCAGCGCTCCCGGCCCGGCCTTTGGGGTTTTTCTGCTGCGGATTGCGAGGGGTTTTCGGAGCTCCGGCGACCTTGGTCTCGATCAGGACCTCGACCGTGCCCTCCTTCGGATAGGACGTGTCGAGGTTGTGGTTCGGGAAAATCAGGCCCGGCACTGCGCCCCGGCCGTGCAGCTCCTTCCCGGAGCAGTGCTCGAGGATCAATGCGATCAGATCGGTAAAGAAGTCGCCTTTGCCGTTCTGATTGTCCCCCTGATCGGCAAGCCCCGCGGCGAAAGCCTGGTCGAATCCCCACATGGCTTCCAGGAAATGCTCCTCGACCTGGGTCCAGCGCGACGGCTTCGAGGTTACCGCCCATTGGTACATCTCGGAAAGTGGCCGGCATCCCGGACTTCCCGCAACGCGCGGGCTGGTCTTGCGAGTCACGGGGCTGATCTGGGGGATCGGCGAGGTTTTCTGGCCTGGCGCCGCGCGTGGAGGGATGCCCTGGCGGAAGTCATTTCCCCCCGGACGATTCTTTCCTTCTGGAAGAGGACGGCGTCGACGGCGGACACGGCTTGGTCAAGGCAACCCTCGCGCCCGTTCCGGAGCACTGAATCCACCTCGGCGCCAAGCTCCAGAAGAGCGCTCTTGTGACGGGCGACGAGGTCCGCCGAAGGGACGAGGAGCCGGTCCGCTTCGCCGGGCTCCAGCTTCAGGACCCCGCCTCCGTAGCTGCGCCCGATCCGCTCGCACGACAGAAGCGTCGCGGAGTTGTAGAAAGCCACCACGAAAGCCTTCCGCAAGGCAGCGGGAATCCGCGTCAAACGGACGTTCAGCAGCGTGTTCGAAGAGACGACTCGCGCCTGGTTGAGGCAGAGACGCGGCACGACATCGCTCATGTAGGTCAGGAAGGCATCCGGTGCGGCCACTCCCGGAACTCGGAACCAGGGCGAGCGGACACGGCATTTGTACCGCCCGGCATAGCCCAGGTCCTCCCCCCGCCGGACATAGTCCTGCTCCGCGAGCGTCAGGCGCTCGCCGGGGAGCCAGAGCAGGCAACGCTCTCCCTGAGAGCGCACCAGGTCGACGTCGGCTCGCGCGACCTGCAGGCCGGGGATCTGCCGGGCTCGGATCAGCGCCGGCTGGAGAGAGCGCTCGGGAAGACGCCAGCGGGCCGCTTCTTCGGAGGTGAGAACGAAGTACTCGTTGGCCCCGCTGACGAAGCCGATGTTCGCTTTCCCGACCTCGCCGAGCGGGCGCAGAAGGCCGCGGTCCTGGAGCTCGTCGAGGATGGCCGCACCGGGATGAGCCGTGTAGCCCGGGAGCCACTTCTCCGGCTCCTCGCCCGGCGCGAAGGTCTCGGCTCCGGCCAGGACGGTCGCGAGGTGCGCAAGATCCGAGCACGTCTCGACCTCGGCCAGCCTGAGCCGGCCCGGTCCGCCCTCCTTGCCTGCGGCCAGGAGCAGCACCACCTCTGCCTGCACGTCGGGGAAGACCGCCTGCCGGAAGGAGACGACGTGGACCTCTCGAAACGAACGGCGCAGGTGCTCCCGGAGAGGAGCCGCGTACGAGGTATGGATCAGCTCGGCCGGCAGGATCAGCGCCAGTCGTCCACCCGGCCGCACGAATGCGGCTGCATGGACGACGAAGGGCGCCCACGACGAGGCGAGACGGGTGAGTTGGACTCCCGCATGGGCGGCCCGCTCCAGGGCCTCCAGACGCGCTCCTCCGGCGAAGTCCTGGTAGCGGATGTACGGCGGATTGCCGATCACCGCATCGACCCCTTCGGCCGGGCCGAACAGGGCGCCTGGAGGAGGCAAGGAGAAGAAGCTGGCGACCCGGACGTTTGCGAATGGAAGGCCGAGCTCCGAGACCAGGCGTTCCTCCGTAAAACGCGCGGCGTCCGGATTGAGGTCGACCGCGTGCAGGAGAGCGGCGGCCTGTTTGGGGCCTGCACCGAAGCCGCGCAATCGGCGGGCCGCGCTCTCCAGGAAGACGCCGTCGCCGCAGGAAGGATCGAGCACCGACTGATCGGACCGCGTTACGGCCCAGGCGACCATGGGATCGACAAGGGAAGGTGGCGAGTAGAAGGCGCCGAGGCCCTTGCGCCGTCGCCGCTCCACAGGGCTGCTCGTCACCATCGGAGGAAGCATGTCACACATGCTACCACGAATTACCGCCCCACTACTGCCCCCCTGCTACGGCGGGCTGGCCGCGCCTTCGCCTCGCTCCCCTCCCGGGCTCCGGCGAGACGTCTCCCAACCCTCTCCCTCTTTGGCTTCCTGGCGGGAATCCGCTCCGGTCAGCTTGGAGGCGGGGCGTGCCAGGCACTGGACCCAGACGATCTGGAAGCCGTCGGAGGTCCGTTCGAAGGCCAGGCCGATTCCCATCTCCGTGAAGCCCCCGCCGTAAAGAGTGGAGCTCTTGCCCCCTTCCGCGTCCAGCAGCTCGGCCAGGGCCTGCTCCGGATTCAGGGCGTCCGTGACGATCCTCTCGCCCACGAGCCCGGCGATCTGGTACTTCTGGCGCTTCACCTTGGCGATGATCGGACCCGCGGTGCCCAGCGGACGCCCGGAACGGATCGCCTTCAGCACTGCCTCGGCGTGCGCCTGGGCGGCTCGGTCCAGGGCCGGGTGCCGGTCCAGGGGGTGCAGCTCCACCCCGGTCCTGGCCTCGTTCACCCTCTCTAGGACCTCTCCGCGCAACGCCTCGACGTCCTGGAGAGCCAGCGTCTGACGCTCGTACAGCTCCGCCACGTACCGTTCCAGGTAGCTCTCCTCCGAGCGGGCGAGCAGGAAGCTGTACATCGGGGTGCCCCGCACCTGCCCGATCCCGATGCCCAGGTCGCGGACGTCGGGATGAAACAGGCTGTTGCGGCTGGACTCCGGCTTCCAGCCCCGCGCGATGGCCTCGGGAGGATCGGCCGTGAACGCCAGCTTCGCCGTGATCATCTGGAACTTGTAGCCGGCCTGGTGGGCCCAGTCTTCGGTCGTGCGCCCCTCGGGCGAGGAGAAGCCCGCGTACCCGCGCGCGGACATGTCGTCCACATGGGCCTGCGCGGCTCGGGCGAGGCCCGGATTGAGCGCCAGGGGCTGGAGCCCCAGGCGCTCGCGCTCGGCGTTGATCAGTTGCAGGAAGGTCTGGCGCAGCTCCTCCGGGTCGGCTGCGTTTGCAGGAACCGGGGCAAGGAGCAGAGCCGCAAGAAGGAGAGCTCGCATGCCCTATTGTACCGCTACGCCTCAATCTTCTTCGTAGCTGATCTCCATCTTGCGGATCCTGCGCGCCGAGATCGCCAGCAGCGCGGCAGACACTACGAAAAGACCGGGGATCGAGATCCATGGGGACGGCGCGTCCGCCAGGATCGCCAGCGGACCCTCGTCGAAGGGCACCGGGCAGAGCGACTGGAGGTAGTGGGAGACGCTCACCTTCTTGAGCAGCGGCGGCAGGAGGAACAGGATGCGCTCCCAGCCGAAGACCGCCAGGGCCGGGATCGCCGGGCTCTTGAAGAAGAAGCCCAGCGCGAGGAAGACCGCGCCGTAGCCCATGCAGGCGAGCGCGGTCACCAGCAGGTACGAGCCCAGGTGCGCGAAGCCGGGACCGCGGAAAAAGAAGTTGCCCACCCCCGTGTGCGGCGCGTAGGCCAGAAGGTAGGAGATCAGCGTCGCCGAGCCGAACAGCACGATGGCCACCAGCACACCGGTCAGATATTTCGCGATTACCAACACCTCCCGCCGTATCGGCGAGAGGAAGTAATAGTGAAGGCTCCGGTCGAGCACCTCGCGGCGGATCAGGTTGCCGAAGATCCAGACGCAGCCGAGGAACACGATCACCCGCACGGTGAACGCCTGATAGATGGCTGAAAAAACTTTCGTGGCTTCCGACAGGTTGGCAGGATCGTCCACGGCCACCGGGATGATCGCCCGCATGGCCAGGAGGAACACCGGCATGAGCGCGAGCACCAGCAGCACGAGGACCCGCTTGCCCAGGAAGCTCTTGCGCAGCTCCAGCCGCATCACCGCCAGCGCCTGGCTCCGCCACTGGCTCCACGGACGGCCCTGGGAA
>DASUNJ010000615.1:0-4714 GCA_036277235.1 Thermoanaerobaculia bacterium
CGCCGTCGCCCTGCTCCACCCGGAAGCGGTAGTCGCCCGGCGCGAGCAGGGAGGAATCGAGGCCGACCGCCAGCTCCCCCTGGGGGCTCGGGCGGAGGCCCTCGCCCGTCCAGACGGCGCCGCCGCCCTGGCGCTCCAGGACGGCCCGGAAGGTGCCCGACGCGTCGAGCTCGAGATCGAGGGCGAGGACGATCCACTGCGGGGTGGGCGGCAGGGCGACGCGCTGGGCCGGCTCGCCTGCCGGGCCGGACCGCACGGGCACGAGCGTGACGATCCAGGCGCCGGCCGCTCGAGCAGACCGGGGGCGACCGGCCTCCTGCTCAAGACGGCCTCGCGCCTCGCTCTCCTCCGCCAGCCGGGCGCGTAGCGACTCGGCCTCGCTCCGCGCTGCCGCCTCCCGCCTCTCCTCCTCGACACGGGACTGGGCGAGCCGGGTCCGTGCCTCCTCCAGGTCGCTTCCCAGGCGGGCCGAGCGCAAGGCGAGCAGCGCCGACGCGGCGAGCAGGACGGCGAAAACCGCGCCCAGCGCGAGCCCCCGGCGCGAGCGCAGGAAGGCAGCCAGGATGCCCACGGCGCCGGTGGCCTCCTCGGCCGCGACCTGGCGGAAGCCGCGCTGGAACTTCTCGGCAATCCTGAGCCGCCGGAGGCACTCCTCGCAGGTCAGGTAGTGGTCCTCGAAGAGGTCCGCCTCCGCCTCGGGCAGGCGCCCCTGGACATAGCGGTCCACCACTTGACGCTCCTGGATGTATTCATGGTCCATGAGACCACCTCTCGGCGCTGCGGCCCTCCGCCTCCTCGACCAGCTTGCGGAAGCGCTCGCGCGCCCGGAACAGGACCAGGTTGAAGTTCAGGCCGCTGAGGCCGAGGTCGCGGCAGATGTCCTCCTTCTCCTCCTCCGCGATGTAGAAGCGGTAGAGGAGCTGGCGGTCGCGCAGGGAGCGCAGGTCCCGGAGCACCCGCCGGACCAGGCCGGCCTCCTCCGTCCGGATCACCCGGGCGAGCTGGCTCTCCCCCGGGTCGACCGGATCCGGCACCCCTTCGTCCATGCTCTCCCACCGCCCTCCGCGGCGGTGCTCGGCGCGGGCCAGGTTCTTCGCGGTCTGGCGCAGGAAGCCGCCGAGCTTCTCCGGCTCCCGCAGCTCGCCGGCGCGGACCCTCCTCAACGCCACGCGGAACGTCTCCTGGAGGAGGTCCTCGCTCATCACGGGATTGCCCGTGATCTTGCGCAGCAGGTAGGAGAGGCCGTTGCCGTACCGCGTCACGAGCTCGGCCTCGGCTCCCGGGTCGCCAGCCCGGATGCGCTCGACCAGCGCGGCCGGATCATCGCTCATCGACCCTCTCCCATCAGGATGAACGAGGCCCAATGATAGGGCTCGCTCCAGCCGCGCCGGGCGCGCACCGCGAGCTGGGCCTCCCGCAGGGCCGCGGCCGGCGGCGTGCCGCGCTGGAGGTAGGAGCGGTAGAACGCGGTCATCAGCTCTGCCGTGGCACGGTCCGGGACCTGCCAGAGGCTGGCCACCACGTTGCGCGCCCCGGCGTCGAGGAATCCCTGGCTCAAGCCGACCAGCCCCTCTCCGCGGATCTCCCGTCCCAGCGCGGTCTGGCAGCCGCTCAGTACTACCAAGTCCGCCGCCAGCGACAGCGCGTGGAGATCGGGGAGGCGCAGGAAGCCGTCCTGCGGCCGGCCCGACTCGTCCACCAGGGAGAGGACGATGCCCGACAGCTCCGGGTGCTCGCCGTGAAAGGTGCCGTGGGTGGCGAAGTGGAGCACGCGGAAGTCGGCCAGGCGGCCCTCGGTGAGCAGGGAGCGGCGGGCCTGGAAGTCGAGCGCCAGCACCGCCCCCTCCGCCAGGGAGGCGATGGCCTCGGCTTCCCGGCGCGAAGAGGCCAGACGGTCGAACAGCGGCAGATCTCCACTGCGGGTGGTGTCGTTCCCGGCAGGCGCCTTGCCGCCGCGCACCCGTGGGTCGTGGGGATCGAAGACCGGATCGGCGAGCACGGCCAGGCTCCTGGCAGCCGGAGGGCGGGAGGCGAGCGCCCGGCGTTGCGCCGTCAGGAAAGAGGCGGACGGCAGGGTCACGACTTCATGGCGGACCAGGAGGGGTTCTCCCAGGAAAGGCAGCGCGCCGAACGGCAGGTAGTGCAGCGCGCCATCGGGGACGACCGCCAGCCGCTGCCCCGCCAGGCGGCCCGCGACCGGGCCGAGGAGCATGCGGCTCAGCTCGCCGGCGCTGCCGTCCTCGGCAGCTCCCAGGACGCTCCATCGCCGGTAGACGCGCGCGGCGAGCGCCTCGATCTCCTTGCGGCCGGGCAGCTCGAACAGCTCGACGGAGGAAGCCGAGACCGCCCAGAGCGCGCTGCGCTCCTCGCCCAGGGCGTACTCCAGGAGGAGGGTCCCCGGGGCGACCTGGAGCTCCGGGGCGCTCCATCGCGCTGCGCCCCGCCCTCCGATCTCTCCTTCGAGGAGCTGCAGCTCCAGAAGCACGGCTTCCAGCTCCTTCTCGACCTCCCGGCGCCGCTCCGCGGGGGCATCCGACGCCAGCAGGGCGAGCCTGCGCATCTCCTTGGCGCCGGCCCGCTCCCGCAGGAGCTGCCGGCGGCGGACCAGCTCCGGATCGGTCCCGGCAGGCACGTCGTCCCCGGTGGCGCCGAGGAGATCGAGCCGGCTGCGCGCCCGCGCGCGCTCGCTCACCTCCAGGGCCGCGCGGTCGTGGCCGGCCGCCGGATCGAGCCGGTGGAGGTCCAGGCGCACGTCGATGGCCAGCTCGTAGGCGCCGCGCCGGGCCGCGAGGTACGAGGAGCGCAGCTCGGGGGAGGCGATGCGGGAGCGCAGCTCCTCGATGCGCTCGAAGGCCGCGTCGAGACGGGCCAGGGCCTCGGCCGGCCGGTGGAGCGCGCGCTCCACCCGCGCCAGGGCCACCAGGGCGCGCGCCTCTCCGGACAGGTCGCCCGCGGCGCGCGCCAGCTCCAGGGCCGCGCGCAGGGCCTCCGCGGCCGGGGCGGCCTGCCCGAGCGCGATCCGGGCCTCGGCGGCCGAGATGAGAGCGCGTCCGCGGGCCAGCGGGTCTCCCTCCCCGCCGCGGACCTCCAGCGCCTCTTCGAGCCGGCGCAGGGCCTCAACCGGCTCGCCCAGAGCGGCATGGACCGCGCCCATCTGCTCCAGGGTGGAGGCCCGGCCCAGCCGGTCGTCCAGCTCCTCCCTCAATGCCATGGCCTGGCGCAGCAGCTCCAGCGCCTCCCGCGGCTCCCCCAGGCGGTCCCGGACGATCCCCAGGTTCTGCAGGGTGACGGCCTCGCCCCGACGGTCGCCGGCGATGCGGCGCGCGGCCAGGGCCTCTTCCAGTAGGCTCCGCGCCCGCCCGGGCTCTCCCAGCTCCAGCCATGCCATGCCCAGGCTGTTGAGCGCCGATCCTTCTCCGCGGCGGTCTCCCTGGAGCCGGAACAGCTCCAGGGCCTGGCGATAGCCGGCGAGGGCCTCGCGCAGCTCTCCGAGGGCGCGGTGGGCGGCTGCCAGGTTGAGGAGGAGCCGGGGCTCCTGGCTCCGCTCCTCGGTCTGCCGCAGCAGCTCCAGGGCCTCGCGGTAGCCGTCGAGGACCTGGCGGGGCTCGCCCAACTGGCCCTGGATGCCGGCCAGGTTGTTCCTCACCAGCGCGGCCTGGGCCAGGTCTCCCGTGCCCTGGAACAGCCGGGCCGCGGCCTCGTAGCGCTCGACCGCCTGCCGCAGCTCCCCGCGCGAGTGCTCCACGAGGCCGAGGTTGTTGAGCGTCTGGGCCTCGCCGTGCCGATCGCCCAGGACACGCCACCCGGCGAGGGCGCGCTCGTAGGCCTCGCGGGCCGGATCGGCACGGCCCGCGGCCCAGTGGACGTATCCGGTCTCGTTCCAGGATGCGGCGGCTTCCCCTTCCGACTGCAAGCGGGCTCGCGCCCGCTCCAGCGCCTCCAGGGCGGGCTCGGGCTCGTCAAGGAGGCGGTGAAGCACGCCGAGGAAGAAGAGCGCCCGGGCCGACTCGGCGGTCCGGAGCTCGCCGGCGGCCTGCTTCCACCGCTCCCGCCCCCCCTGCCGGTAGAGGCTGGCGGCGCGGCTCACCGCGAGCTCGGCCTCCGCCTCCGCCTCCGCCTGCGCCGTCTCCCGGACTTGCAGCCGGTAGGTCCCGGCCATGGCTCCGCGCCGGAACGCCCGGACCACCAGCCTGTGCTCTCCGGAAACCTCGGGGCGGTACGCCAGCACCTCCGGCCCCCGCGGGCCGGTCGGGCTGTCCACCGCGAGCAGCTCGCGACCGTCCAGAGCTTCGACCCGGACCTCCAGGTCGATCCCCCGCTGCTCCGCCTCGGCCCGGATCACGCGGCCGGCAACGGCATGGATGCGGAAGGCGTGCTCCTCGCCGGAAGCGACGGCGCGCTCGACGGCGAGCCCGGGAGCCAACGGTGGTTCGGGCGCAGGGCTCCCCGAGCCCCCGGAGAGGGGGAGCAGCACAGCAAGGAGGGCAATCGGGCTGCGCAGCCTGGGTGCTCCCTCCGGTCAGCGCTCCCCGTCCGGGTCTTTGGGCGGCCGATCTTCCTCGGCCACCCAGACGCCGGTGGCGCCGTCCCCGATACGCTGTCCGCGTCGGGTGACATGGCCGCAGAGGTAGCTCGGCCCTTTGTCCTCGCCAGGACAGAGAGTGGCCGCGAGCTCGACCTTGCCGCCGTTGCCGTCCGGGACGTCGCCCTTGAG
>DASUNJ010000616.1:0-4116 GCA_036277235.1 Thermoanaerobaculia bacterium
GGTCAACATGGCCCTCAACCTGGTGGCGGGCAAGGACCTCGGCTGGCAGGAGCGCAAGGCAGATTGCTTCACCTCGACCCCGCTGCACTGCGGCGCGGCCCGGCTCGGCTACCGGCGCTCCCAGGCCTACGGCGGCGAGAAGGGCATCTCGCTGGGCACGGCGGTCGCCACCTCCGGCGCAGCGGCCAACCCGAACATGGGGTCCTACTCGTCCCCCGCCCTCGCCTTCATCATGACCCTGTTCAACGCGCGGCTCGGGGTGTGGCTCGGCAACCCCGGCAAGCTCGGCAACGACACCTACACGCGCTGCGGCCCGCGCAGCTCGGCCCTGGTGCTCCTGTCGGAGGCGCTGGGGCATACCGACGACTGCCATCCGTACGTCAACCTCTCGGACGGCGGCCACTTCGAGAACCTGGGGATCTATGAGATGGTGCGGCGGCGCTGCCGGCACGTCGTGGTCTGCGACGCCGGGGGCGATCCCACCTACGCGTTCAACGACCTGGGGAACGCCATCCGCAAGATCCGGATCGACTTCGGCATCCCCATCGACTTCGAGGACCGGATCCTGATCCGCCCCAAGTCCAGCCAGCCCGAGGACAGCGCCCGCTACTGCGCCCTCGGCCGGATTCGCTACTCGGCCGTGGACGGCCCCGGAGCCGAGGACGGCACGCTGATCTACGTCAAGCCGGCGGTCTACGAGAGCCCCTACGAGCCCTACGACGTCTACAACTACTCCCGCTCGTCCTCGGACTTCCCGCACGAGAGCACCGCGGACCAGTGGTTCAGCGAGTCGCAATTCGAGAGCTACCGCATCCTGGGCGAAGCGACGATCCGCGCCATGATCGGCTGGGATGCGCGGGCGCGCACCCCGCAGCTCCGCTCGTTCGAAGAGCTGGAGGCGCGGGTGCGGAGCTACCTGAAGAGCCAGCCCCACCCGCCGGAGGATGCCGCCGATACCGCGGGAGCGAACGGCCCGCAGGCCGTGCCGCCGCCCGCCGCGCCGGAAGCGGCGGCGCCGTCGTGATCGTCAGCGGTATTGCAGGCATTGCAGGTAAATGAAGAGGTTTGAGATGCTCCTGGCCGCGGCTCTGCTCCTCGGGGGATGCAGCAGCAAGGAGGAGAAGGCGGCGCGCCTGACCGGCGGCGATCCCGGGCGCGGGAAGGTCGCCATCCGCCAGTACGGGTGCGCGGCCTGCCACACGATTCCCGGGGTCGAGGGCGCAACCGGGATCGTAGGCCCGCCGCTCGACCGCATCGGCAGCCGCGTCCATCTGGCCGGTCAACTGGAGAACAACCCCGAGAACATGATGCGCTGGATCCGCGATCCCCAGGGGATCCAGCCCGGAACCCCGATGCCCGACCTTGGCGTGTCCGAGCGGGACGGCCGCGACATCGCGGCTTATCTCTACACCCTGCGATGAGCTTCGACGTTGCCCGGAAGGCCGGAGCCTCCCGGGCAGCGCCACCTGGGTAATCCGTCACCGGCCTTGCGCTCACCTCCTGGTGAAAAGATTCGGGGGCTGCCCCCCTATCTGTAACAGTGCAGCGGCCGGAATCCTTCGGGACAGGTCTACACCCGGACGTACCACAGCCTCCCGGGGGTGCCGGGAAGCTTCACCACCATGGCGCGCTGCGGGGTGTGCAGCATGGCGAGCAGGGGACCGCGGCGCTCGCGGATGCGGAACGCCTTCTGCTTCGGATCGCGGACATAGCGCAGGCGGAGGGAAATCAGGTCGTCCTGGGTGGCGAGATGGACGTCCGGACCCTGGTTCGTCCGCGCGATCGATTCCGCGAAGGCCCAGGCGTCGTCCACGTGGTGGAGCATGCCTGTCGGAGTGTAGAGGGCTACGTGCTCATGGAAGAGCGTGACCCAGGACGTGGCGCCCAGGCTGCTGCGCAGGCGGGGGAGGAGGTGCCCGGCGGCTCGCCGCCGCTTCGCCTCCAGGGTGCCCTGGGCCCAGGCGAAGGCTCCGGTGTCGAAGCTCTGAACGGCGCTCTGACGGGAAAGATCGCGCTGCAGACCACCCAGTTCCATAAAGGACCTCCCAGGCCTGACAGGTACCCGATCGGATCGTAGCCGTGACTCTGCGTAATGGGGCGTGGACGGCCGGGTCGAAGCTCCCACCCGGGCAACTTGGAATTGTAAGCGACTTTCTCAAGAAGTAAAGAGGGGGGCTCGCCTGACGGGCCGGCGAACACCAGGGTAGATGGAACCAGCCTCGAAAGGAGGAGCTTTGATGAGAGATCGCCGACTCGCGATCGCGGCGGTCCTGGCCCTGGCGCTCTTCGCCATCGCCGGGCAGGCCAGCGCCCAACCGTGCCTGATCTTCGTTCACGGCAAGCAGACCAACACCAATACCTACACCAGCTACACCTCGGCCCGAAACTACTGGGTGAACGGCGCGAACGACTTCATCCGCACGGCCACCAAGGAATTCGCCACCTCGTACTATGTGGTCGGCTACAACGGCACCCGGCCCTATTGGGAGCCGCAGTCCGCGGGCGAGGTCGCCAACGAGATCGTCAACGCAACCAACGGCGGCGCCGACGGCGGCGGCCGGCGCTGCGCCAGGACCTTCGCCAACGGCGGCACCTTCTGGGTCGTCGCCCACAGCATGGGCAACACGGTCATGGATTACGTCCTGGGCAACAACGACGCCTCGGACCCGAACTTCAACGCAAACGGCCCCTACGATCAGGCGGCGGCGCGCATCAGCCTGGTGATCTCGACCGGCGGCGCTCACCGCGGCTCCCAGGGCGCGGACGCGGTCTGCGGCAACAACAACTTTTTCTGCAACTTCATCGCGGCTTTCATCCAGAGCTGTGACGACGCGACCTTTTGGCTGCGCAGCTCCGACGACGTGCAGGTGCGGACCTACGCCAATGCGCCGGCCAAGACCGTCTGGCTGACCGGCGGCTACGAGGCGATCTTCGGCGCCAGCGCCTGCCTGTCGGGCGAGGACGACGGCGTCGTCCAATACGCCTCGATCTTCGCCTGCAACGGCAGCGCGACCGCGAGCTACGACAACTCCAACGTCTGCAACAACTCGAACAAGCAGGAGGCCTCCGGCTTCAGGAACCTCGACGCTTGCCACGAGAACCACGACGACGAGCGCAACGCCAGCGACTCGGACGTGCGCAAGGCCATCCCCGGCGGCAACTGGCTGTGCAACGGCGTGCCCTGCGCGCCGAACACCACGGTCCAGTCATCGATGACCACCGCCCGTTACATCACGATCCTCTATTGAGGCAGGAGAGACAGCCATGCGCAAGACATTTGGAATCGTGATGATCGCCGCGGCGGTTGCCCTTCCGGCCGTCGCTCAGCAAATGGACCAGGAAAAGGGTTGGCTCGCCCGCGAGACCGCCCGCGAGTACCGCGAGCAGGCCCGCTTCCCCGAGGATTCCCGCGCGCTCAAGCCCGGCGACGCGGACCCGGTCAAGGAGAAGCGCACCGCCACCGCGCAGACGCAGCGCGGTCCTGAGGACAGGGGTCCCGCCCTGAGCGTCAGGGCCGAGTCCGTGAGCTTCGAGGTGGGCAGGCCCATCCGCCTCTACGCCACGGTCGAGGACGGCATCGCCCTGGAAGTCACCGGCGAGATCGTCGGAGCCGCCGGCGACCTGGTCGCCACCTTCGCCTACGCGGACGACGGCCGGGGGATCGACAAGAAAGCCGGGGACGGCGTCTGGTCGGCCCGTGTGAAGATGCCTGAGGGACTCCAGCCCGAGCTGGCCGCGAGCTACATGGTCAAGGTCCGCTCCCGACTGCTGGACGGCGACGTCCAGGAGAGCGTGGGCGGCTTCCTCTACAGCAATCCCGCCGCGCACCTGACCGGCCGCTACCGCGACGGGCTGCGGGACGGCAGCCTGGTCGTCTCGGCCGAGGTGGACGTCACCCGCGCCGGCCGCTTCCACCTGGCTGCCACGCTCTATTCGATGGCCGGCGAGCCGGTCGGCACGGCGCAGGCCGCGGCGGAGCTGGAGCCCGGCCGCCGCTGGATCGACCTGAGCTTCTACGGCCTGATGTTCCACGACCGCCAGGTCGCCGGACCGTTCCGTCTCGGCACCGTCTCCCTCGCCACCACGGGAGGCATGCCCAACGCGCTCAACGACCTG
>DASUNJ010000617.1:0-8855 GCA_036277235.1 Thermoanaerobaculia bacterium
TGACCAACCGCAAGATGCAGTCGGACCTGATCCAACTCCCGGAGGACGGCCTGGATCTAGAGGCCTATCTCGAAGGGATCCGCGCCCAGCTCATGCAGCAGGCCCTGGAGCGCACCAGCGGCGTCCAGACCCAGGCCGCCGAGCTGCTGGGTATGAGCTTCAGGAGCTTCCGGTACTACGCGAAGAAGGCGGGACTCAAGGGCGGCGACTAGCCGCCCGTCCCGGCAGCCACCGGAGCCGGAGGCACGGCGGGAGCCGGAAAGAGATCCTCCCCCATCTCGCGGACCAGCACTCCATGGCCTGAGGTCCCCAGCATCAGCCTGCCGCCCAGGACCAGCGCGGAAGAGATGTCGCGGGCGGGCACGGGCACCTCGACGATGCGGAACTTGCGCGCGTCGCGGTCGTAGAGCCGCACGGTGTCGCCGGTCACCATCAGGGAGGACCAGCGCGCATGGCCCGTGGGGAGCAGGCGCGACGCCTTCTCGGTCAGCTCCACCCACTCCGTTTCCAAAGCGGGACGGGTCCAGGCGCCGCCCGGCCCCCAGAGCAGGAGCTGGTCCTGGAGACGGTGCAGCCGGCCGCCGGTGAAGGGGGTCGTGACGGTGTCGTTCGAAGTCGCCGTGAGGCGGTAGAGGCCGCTGCCGTCCGTGACCCAGAGGGCGCCGCCGAAGAAGGCCGCGGAGCGCGGCGTGCCATGCTGGAACGGGCGCTGGACGAACTTGACGCCCTTGAGCTCCCAGAGGCCGGTGGCGGTGCGCGCCACGAGCTGCGGCCCCTCGCTCAGCACCTGCTCCACCCGGGTCTCCCCCAGCTCCTTGAGACGGAACCAAGCGGCGCCGCGGCGCTCGTAGAGCCCGCGCTCGGTGGCGACGTAGATCCGCCCCTCGTGCCAGGTCAGGTCGAGCACGGTCGGCAGCGGCGTGAAGCCGGCGGCCTCGAAGGTCTTGCCGCGGTCGCGCGATACGTGGATGCCCGAGATCGGCCCGGCGTGGCTCAAGGCCACCATCAGCTCCTCGCCGAAGCTGGCCAGAGCGGAGACACGGGTGTTCGTCATCCCCTCGCTGGACGGCCTGAAGTTGACCGCGGAATCGGTGGAGAGCCAGACGCCCGAGCCCTCGGTCGCCAGGAAGACCCGCTCCGGCCGCTTCGGGTGCCAGTAGATCCCATGGATGGCCAGCGCCGGATCGCCGGTCCGCTTCCAGGTCTTGCCGCCGTCGGCGGAAACGTGAATGCCGGCCACGGTCCCGGCCAGGAGCCTGCCGTCGGGCAAGGCCGAGAAGCTCACCGTGCGCCGCTCCTCGAAGCCCTCCTTGAAACGCTCCCACTTGCTGCCGCCGTCGAGCGACCGGTAGACCCAGCCGCACGTGGTGGCCCAGATCTCGCCGGGGCGCGCCGGGACCGGAGTGAGGCTGAAGACCTCGGAATCGAGGACCATGCCCTCGAAGATGCCGGCCCAGGTGCGTCCGCCATCCTCGGTGCGATAGGCCCGCCGCCAGGTGCCGGCGATGATCGTGTCCGGCCGTTCCGCGTCGACGAGCAGGCTGGTGACCTTCTGCGCCTCGGGGAGGTCGGCGGTGAGCCGCCGCCAGCTCTCGCCGCTGTCCTCGGTGCTCCAGACCCCCGAGAGCGTTCCCACGTAGATCCGGCCTTCGCGGCCCGGCACCAGCGCCATCGTGTAGATCGGCTCCTCCGGAAGGCCGGCTACGCGCGAGACCCAGGTCTTGCCCAGGTCGTCGGAGAAGGCCACGTGGCCGCCGCCCCAGACGCCCCAGAGCCCGGCCCAGAGCCGGGGTTGATCCCGATTGGGCCTGTTGGGATCGAAACGCAGGGTGTTCACGACCCAGCCCGGGAAGGGCAGGTGCGATCCGGCATCGTTCCAGCTCCGGCCCGCGTCGCGGGACAGATAGAGCTGGCCGGCCGAGGTGCCCGCGAAGACCATGTCGGGATCGCCGGGATGGATGGCGAGGCTGCGCACGTCGCCTCCCCAGAGAGGGAGGGCGCGCCAGGTCGCCGCCGATAGGGACGACGCGAGGATCAGGGCCACGAACAGGATCGGGAAAGCTTTCCTAGTCATTTCCATCTTTCTCTTCGGACCGGCCGTAGCGGGTCCGGATCACTTCGGCCAGGATCGAGATCGCGATCTCGCCCGGCGTATCGCCGCCGATGTTGAGCCCGATGGGCGCGCGCAGCCCCCGGCCGTTCAGGGGGAAGCCGAGCGCCTCCACCTCCTCCCGCACCCGCGCCACCTTGCGCCGGCTCCCCATGAGCCCGAGGTAGCGCAGCCGGGGCGGATCCTGCCGCAGCACCCCGGCGAGAGCGGCCGTGTCGGTCTCCCAGCAGCGGGTGACCACGGCCACATAGAGATCGCGGCTGCGCACCGCGTCGAGGAACGGCTCCTCGTAGTCGCGTCCCACCTCGGCCACGCTCGCCCCTTCGGGGAAGAGGTCCGGCTGGCGAAACTCCGGCCGGTCCTCCGCGACCAGGCACTCGAACCCGGCGAGCGCGCCGGCCTGGGCCAGAGCCTGACCGACGGGTCCGCCGCCGCAGACGACCAGAACGGGAGGCGCCTCGATCACTTCGAGGAAGACCTCCGCCAGTCCGCCGCAGACCATGCCCGTTGGCTCCCCCTTCACCGAGTCCTCGGTGAAGTAGTACCGCTTGATCTCCGAGGCTTTACCGTGCCTGCCGTTGGACAAACGGGCCAGCGCATCGGTCTTGACCAGCGCCTCGAACGCGCCGCCGCCCAGGTTGCCGAACACCGAGCCGTCCGGGCGGGCCACCAGCTTCCACCCCGCCTTGCCCGGCGTGGAGCCCTCCGTCCGGACAATCTGGCAAAGAGCCACCCGGCCATGAAGGTGCAAGGAGCGTTCCGCCTCGGCCAGAACCTCGGCCGGGCCGGGGATCTCGTTCATGGAATAGAGGATACCTCAGCTGCGCTAAGCTATCTCTCTCATGAAAGCCCTGGACAGGCGCGGGTTGCTCAAGGTCGGGGTCTATCTCCTCGCCTGGACCGCGATCGGCCTTTTCTACTTCACCCAGGACATGACGCGGCGGCTCCTGTGGAACGATCCGACCCCCTGGTGGCACCCCATGACCTCCTGGCTGACGGGGATGTACGTCTTCGCCGCCTTCGCCCCCGTCATCTTCCGGCTCGGCCGCCGCTTCCCGTTCGAAAGGGGGAAACGGCTGCGCTCGACGCTGATCCACCTGCCGCTCAGCGTCGTCTTCGCGGTCCTGCACCTCGCCGTGCAGAGCGCCATTCTCTCCCCCCTGGGTCTGTTTCCCGGGGTCATGGACCAGGGCTTCGCCGCCACCTTCGGGTTCCTCCTGATCCTCGGCTTCCACGGCAACGTCCTCGGCTACTGGACGGTCCTGGGCGTCCGGTACGCCTTCGACATCTACCGCCAGTACCAGGAGCGCAAACGGCAGGCGCTTCAACTGGAGCTTCAGGCTTCCGATCTGAAGTCCCGGCTCGTGCAGGCGCAGTTGAGCGCGCTCAAGGGGCAGCTCCAGCCGCACTTCCTGTTCAACACGCTGAACGCCATCATGGTCCTGGTCCGCCAGGGCAACGGCCGGCAGGCGGAGGAGATGCTCGCCCGCCTCAGCGATCTCCTGCGCTCGGTCCTGGATGACGTGGAGGCCCAGGAGGTGCCGCTGCGGCGCGAGCTCGAATCCCTGCAGCTCTACCTGTCCATCGAGCAGGTGCGGTTTCAGGACCGGCTGAGCGTCGAGATCTCCGTGGAGCCGGCAACCCTCGACGCCGCGGTCCCCCACCTGGGCCTGCAGCCGATCGTGGAGAACGCCGTCCGCCACGGCATCGGGCGCCGCTCGGCCGCGGGCAGGATCGTAATCACCGCCTCGCGGGTGGACGGCGCGCTCGAGATCCAGGTGCGGGACGACGGGCCGGGCCTCCCTCCCGAGGGCCCCGGCACGGGAGGGATCGGACTGGCGAATACGCGGGCGCGGCTGCAACAGCTCTACGGCGATGCGGCGAAGCTGACCCTCGAGAACGGCGCGCAGGGCGGGGCCGTCGCCACCCTGACCCTTCCCTATCGCGCCGAGCCCGGGATGACCTCGGTGGAGCGGATGGAAGTCCATGCCCTTGAGCACGCTGATCGTTGACGACGAGCCGCTGGCTCGCGAGGGCCTCCGCATGCTGCTCGCCGAGGACCCGGACGTAGGAGAAATCCATGAGGCGAAGGATGGCCGCGAAGCCGTCGCGGCCATCCGCAAACTGCGGCCGGATCTGATTTTTCTGGACGTGCAGATGCCGGAGATGGACGGCTTCGCGGTGGTCGAGGAGATCGGCGCCGAACCGATGCCCGCGATCGTCTTCGTCACGGCGCACGATCGATACGCCCTGGAAGCGTTCGAGGTCAACGCCATCGACTACCTGCTCAAGCCGGTCACCCGTGAGCGGTTCGCCCAGGCGCTCGCAAAGGCCAAGGCGCGCCTCCTGCAACCTGCTCGAGACGAGAGCCGCCAGATCCTCTCCCTCCTCGAAACCCTTGCCACCCTCTCGATACCGCGCCGCCAGTTGAAGCGGCTTGCGGTCCGCACGGCGGGCAAGACCCTCTTCGTCGACATCGACGACGTGGACTGGATCGAGGCCGCGGAAAACTACGTCCGGCTGCACGTCGGCCGGGCCTCGCATCTGGTCCACGTGGCCATGAACACGCTGGAGAAATCCCTCGATCCCGAGACCTTCCTGCGCATCCATCGCTCGATCCTGGTCAACGTCGGCCGCATCAAGGAACTCGAGCCTTCCGTGCACGGCGAGTACGTGGTGACCCTGGAGAACGACGTCCGCCTGCGCTCCGGCCGCACCTATCACGAGAAGCTGAAGGCCCTCACCGACAATCCCTTCTGACCGTTCGTCAATCCGCCAGGCCAGTTCGTCAAATTCCGCTTCCGAGGGGACCTCCGCCGGCCGCATGCTCGGTCCGGAAGGAGATTCTATGAACGACACATGCCTGGCAGAGCTGTCGGGTGTTCACAAACGATATGGCAGCACGGTCGCGCTCGACGGGCTCGACCTGGAAGTGGGGCGCCGGGAGCTGATGGCCGTCCTCGGCCCGAACGGCGCCGGCAAGACGACCGCGATCTCCCTGCTCCTGGGCCTGCAACAGCCGGACGCCGGCACCGCGCGCCTCTTCGGCCGGCCGCCGAAGGACCTCGCGGCCCGCCGCCGGGCGGGCGTGATGATGCAGGAAGCGTCTTTGGCGCCGGAGCTCCGCGTGCGAGAGCAGGTCGACCTCGTCGCGAGCTACTACCCCGCGCCGCTCGACGTCGACGACGTCCTGGAGAAGACCCACATCGCGGCGCTGGCCAAGCGCCCCTACGGCAAGCTCTCCGGAGGGCAGAAGCGCCAGGTGCAGCTCGCCATGGCGCTCGTCGGCCGCCCGCAGATCCTGTTCCTCGACGAGCCCACGGTCGGGCTCGACCTGCAGGCACGGGAGCTCGTGTGGTCGACGTTGCGCGGCCTCGTGGACCAGGGGGCCTCCATCGTCCTCACCACCCACTACCTCGAAGAGGCCGAGGCCCTGGCCGACCGGGTCGCCGTCCTCGGCAAGGGCCGCCTGATCGCGTCCGGCTCCGTGAGCGACGTGCGCGCGCTCGTGGAGCGCCAGCAGATCACCTGCCTCACCTCCCTGGCGGCAGAGGAAGTCGCGGCCTGGCCCGGCGTGGAAGAAGCGAGCCGCGACCAGCGCGGCCTGCACGTCACCACCCGCCAGGCCGAAGACGTCGCCCGGCGGCTGCTCGCCGCCGATCCCGGTCTCACGAGATTGGAAGTCCGCCGTGCCGGCCTTGCCGAGGCTTTCGCGGAGTTGACCCAGGAGAAAGCGTCATGAACGCCACGACCTCAACTTCCCTGTTGAGCGCCGAGCCTGTCCGGAGCTCCGAGCTCCCCGCTCGCCGGCTGGTCCGCGCCTATCTGACCGAGGCCCGCTACGAGACGGTGCGCATGCTCCGCGCGCCGGGCTTCGCCTTGCCGTTCCTCGGCATGCCGATCCTCCTCTACCTGCTTTTCGCCGTGCTCATCGCCGGCGAGGCCGCCCGCGCGGATCAGCTCACGGCAAAGTTTTTCTTCACGGGCTTTTCCGTCTTCGGCGTCGTCGGGCCGGCCATGTTCGGGTTCGGCATGAACGTGGCGGCCGAGCGCACGCAGGGGCTCCTCCAGCTCAAGCGCGCGCTGCCGATGCCCATGGCGGCCTATCTTCTCGCCAAGGTCCTCATGGCCTTGCTGTTCGCCGCGATCATCATGGCGAGCCTGATCGCCGCCGGGCTCTCGCTCGGCCACCTGACGCTGACCACCGGCCAGATCGCGCGGGTAGCTACGACCGGCATCCTGGGAGCGGTGCCGTTCTGCGCGATGGGGCTGCTGATCGGAGCCTGGGCCACCGGCCGCAGCGCGCCCGCCTTCGTGAACCTCGTCTACATTCCGATGCTGCACCTCTCGGGGTTGTTCTACCCGCTGCCCAAGTCCCTGCAGGCCATGGCGCCCGCCTGGCCCACCTTCCACCTGCACCAGTTGGCGCTCTCCGCCGCGGGAGTCGATTCCTGGGGCGAGGACCTCACTCACGTGGCGGTCCTGGCCGGGGTGGCGGTGCTCTTCACTCTGATCGCGCTCCGGCGGCTCGAGCGCGTTGGCTGAGGAACCGATCATGAATCTCGAAAGATCCATCGTCTTGACGCCGGATGCGTCCGCCGTCCCCGCCGTGAAGCCGGCGGTCATAGCCCGAGCCGACGACAACGTGGCCGTCGGCTACCTGCGCGCCTTCATCACCGTGATGGTGGTGGCGCACCATGCCGTGCTCGCCTATCACGCCTTCGCCCCCGCGCCTCCGGCCTCGCTCGTGGCCGAGCCCCGGTGGTGGCAGGCGTTCCCCGTGGTCGACAGCCAGCGGTGGGGAGGGTTCACCCTGTTTGTAGGCTTCAACGACGTCTTCTTCATGGCGCTGATGTTCTTCCTCTCGGGCCTGTTCGTCTGGAACAGCCTGCAGCGCAAGGGGAGCAAAACCTTTCTGAAGGACCGCGCGCTCCGGCTCGGGCTGCCATTCCTAGTAAGCGCGGCGGTGCTCGCGCCGCTCGCCTACTACCCGTCGCATCTGCAATCGGGAGCAGCATCCTTCTGGGAGCAGTGGCGCTCGCTCGGGAACTGGCCAGCGGGGCCGGCGTGGTTCATCTGGGTCCTGCTGGCTTTCGGCGCCGTCGCCGCCGGGATTTCCCGGCTCATGCCCGGTTGGGGCGACAGCCTCGGCCGGCTGGCGTCGCGCGCCGGCCGCCGGCCGGCCCTCTTCTTCGGGCTCCTGGTCGCCCTCTCCGCCGCCGCGTACGTCCCCATGGCTCTCGCCTTTACACCTTTCGCATGGACGACCTTCGGCCCCTTCTCCTTCCAGACGAGCCGCCTGCTCTTCTACGCCGTCTACTTCCTCGCCGGGATCGCCGTCGGAGCCCACGGCCTTCAGAAGGGCCTGCTGGCGGCGGACGGCCGATTGGCGCGGCGCTGGCCTCTCTGGCTGCTGGCGGCGCTGGGAGCTTTCGGAACGGTGTTCCTCCTGACGATCGTGATCATGACCGCGCACGCGGGATCCCGGCCCTGGGAGATCGCCGGGGGGCTCGCCTTCACGCTCTCCTGCGCCGCTTCCTCCTTCGCCTTCCTCGCGCTCTTCGTGCGGTTCGCGGGAAGGCGCTTCCGGCCGCTTGACAGCCTCCGGGACAACGCCTACGGGATCTACCTCGTCCACTACGCCTTCGCGAGTTGGCTGCAACTGTCGCTTCTGAGGGCTCCGCTGTCCGCGCCCCTGAAGGGAGCCGCGGTGCTCCTGGGCGCATTGGCGCTGAGTTGGGCCGCGACCCACGTCCTGAGGCGCCTTCCGGGGGTGGCGCGTATGATTTAGCGCGATATCTCAGAAAAGGGGAGAGCGCCGCGGGCCAGGGCGGCGTTCTCCCCGGCGCGGGCGCTCCGCCAGGGCCGGGAGACCCTCAACGCCGTCGGGGATCGAGTCATCCGCGGCGTCCGCGACCCGCGTTGCGCGGGGATGATCTGCTCCCCGATGCCGGCGGCCCGCTGGCAGCGTCCGCGCCCCGCCAGAACGCGGGAGCATGTGCTGCCCACCGGGGATGATCTCCTCCCGAGCGTCCGCGACCCGCGTTGCGCGGGGATGACCCGCTCCCCGATGCCGGCGGCCCGCTGGCGGCGTCCGCGCTCCGCCAGCGGGCGGGAGTGCTCCGTCCCCGCCGTGGATGACTTCGTCCCTCGCCGAGCGCTTTGCGTTGAGCGCGGATGACCTGCTCCCCAGCGCTGGCGGCCCGCGGCCTCCGCCCACCCGGGCGGGGACAAGCCCGCCCCTACAGGAAACGCTATCCGTCAATCGGATTGTGACGAGGTGCTACGGTGACGGCGCGGAGTCCGGGGGAGGACGCCGGGGGCCCGCCGCCTCTCATGGGCTTCGTGGGGGGGCCGAGGGCCGCGGTATCCACCAAGCCGCTGCCATGGCCAGCGCGAGCGCCGAGAGCAGGCATCCCACCACGAAGCTCTTCGGCCGGTAGACCAGCTCAACCTCCCGCTCACCCAGCTCCAGCCAGGCGGCGACGAAGGGGCCGTTCGCCGCGATGATCTCGCGCGGCTGGTTGTCCACGAGCAGCCGCCAGTTGCCGTCCTGCAAGAGGCTGGAGGCTAGCAGGCGGGGCTCGCTCAAAACGGCTCGGGCCCGGATCTCCGACGGTCGAATGTCGAGCCGCTCCAGCCTCGATGCGTTCGGCTCCCTCGCGTGCCATCTGCCCCCTCCGGGGGTGCGCTGAACCAGCGCCCTTCCGGCGAAATCGGGGTTCTTGTCGAGCCAGCGCTGCCA
>DASUNJ010000618.1:0-4783 GCA_036277235.1 Thermoanaerobaculia bacterium
CCAGTACCGGTCGCTGCATGGCGAGGCCGGGGTGCCTCCCCAGCTCCAGATTGAGATCCGGGGCGAGGTCGTCCCCCCTCCGGGGCGGCTGAAGCCGGAGGAGCTTGCGTCCGAGGGTCCGAAGATCAGCCTTCTCTGCCCGGTGTTCAAGCCGCAGTTCCTCGCCGACATGCTGCGCTCGGTCCTGCAGCAGACCTGGCGCAACTGGGAGCTCCTGATCCTCGTCGACGGCCCGCCAGAGGAGGACGAACGCCGGATCCTGGAGATCCTGTCGCGGGTGCGCTCCGAGCCCAGGATCCGCTTCCGTCTCGGAGAGAACCGCGGCACCGGCCCCTGCCGGCAGTCCCTGGCCGAGGAGGCGGCCGGCGACTTCCTGCTGTCGATCGACGACGACGACCTGCTGCCCGCCCATGCCCTGGAGGTCTTCGCCAGCGCCGTGCGCCAGCACCCCGAGGCGAAGTGCTTCCGCGGCGGCACGCAGCTTGTCGGCCTGGTGGAGGAGTATCTCCGTCCCCGCCGCCGGCTGGTGGTGGCAGGGATCTCCGGCGACCCGTTCGAGGTCAGCCAGCCGTTCCTCGTGGCCCGGGAGACCCTCGCGGAGATCGGCGGGTTCGAAGGCGATCCCGCGCTGCGCAACGCGGGGGAGGACACCTGGCTGTTCCACAAGCTCGATCGGGCCGGCGTGAGGACGCTCATCCTGGATGAGCCGCTCTACCTGCGGCGCCTGAGCCAGGACAATCTCAGCCTCGATTTCGACCATCAGGAGGTGCTCGGCCACTTCCGCAACCTGGAGCGCCGCTTCTGCCCGCCGGGGTGGGCGTCGGCCGACCGCCACAACGAGCTGGCCGGCGGATTCCAGCAGTCGATCGTCACCTGGCGCCGGCAAGGGCCGGAGCAACCGTCCGGGCAGGAAGTCGTCACCGCCACCCGCTTCTTCCAGTACAAGACCCTGGGCGAGGAGAGCCTCGCCGCGATCGACCTCGAGCTCACCTCGATCTGCAACGCCGTCTGCACCTTCTGCCCGCGCGAGGTCATGCCCGACAAGAGCAGCTTCCTGCCGCTCGACGTGGTGCAGGCGCTCGCCGCCCAGCTGGCCCAGGAGCCGAAGCCGCGGCAGGTCGTGCTGTGCGGCATCGGTGAATCGACGCTCCACCCGGAGCTGACCACCATCATCCAGCTCCTGTCGCAGGCCGGCGCGCGGGTGTGCATGACCACGAACGGCTCGCGCCTGGACGCGGAGCTCTTCCGCCGCTGGATCGACTGCGGGCTCAAGGAGCTGAACGTCAGCCTCAACGCCGCCACGGCCGAGACCCACTTCCGGGTGATGCGGCTGCGCAAGTTCGCGCAGATCAAGGAAGGCCTGCTCCAGGCCCTGGACCTGAAGCATCGCCGCTATCCGCACATCCGGGTGCACGCCAGCTTCGTGCTCTGCAGCCTGAACCAGGACGAGGTGCATGCGTTCGTGGACGAGTGGCGGCCTACTCCGGTGTCGCAGATCTGGCTCCATCCGATCAACAACCGGGCGGGCCTGCTCAGCCCCGAGGCCGGGCCGGTGGACCTGGAGCCCCTGGCCCGCAGGTACGCAGGCGACGGGCGGGTGGTCGTCGATATCTTCAAGCACCACCCGGAGGACGGCCACCTCTGCAAGATCGCGCGCTCGATGGACTTCATCTCGGTCGACGGCCGCCTCCGGCTCTGCGCCATGGACTATGAGAGGAAGACCGACTACGGCGATGTCCGCCACGGCCGTCTGCGCCACCTCTACCTCGAGAAGATCCTCAGCTACCGCCGGGGAGAGACCCTGAGCCTTTGCCAGGGCTGCGACTTCCACCCCGGACGGGCCGCGGCCATCCCGACAACACCGCAGGAGATGACTGTTGGACTGGCAGACGTTCGCCCGTGAGCTCGGGCTGAACCCGGTCCAGGAGCCGGCGGTCCGCGAGCGGATCGACGCGGCCAAGGACCGTTTTGCGGAGGTCTGCCGCCACCCGTCCGCCTCCGGCCAGGGCTCGCCGCTGGAGGCAGTCGTGGCCATGTTCCGGCTCCTGCCGCGCCCCGGGGAGGCGGAGGTCGCGGCCCGGCTCCTCGGCTTCCTCAGGACCGAGCAGGACGGCACCACCGGGCGGCCGTACACCGAAGGCTGCGGCGAGGTCGACCATGCCGCGCGCCTGGAGGTCCTCGCCCTGCTCGACCCGCCGCAACAGGAGCGCTTCGCCGGGCTCCCGATCGACAGCCTGCTCGACGTGTCGACCGGCCACGACGCCCTCGGTGAGCAGATCCGCCGCTGCCTGATGGCCGGCGAGCTGCTGGAGGAGAGCGCACCAGAAGAGAGCCCGGTGCAGGAGCCCCGCTACCGCGGGCTCTTCTGCTCGCAACCCTTTGAGTACGCGCAGGTGGAGTCCGACGGCAGCCTCTACCTCTGCTGCCCCCAGACCCTGCCGCAGCCCGTGGGCAACCTCGGCCAGACCGGCCTCATGGAGGCCTGGAATTCCGACATGGCGGCCAAGGTGCGGGCGTCGGTCCTCGACGGCACCTACCGCTACTGCTCGGAGCGCACCTGCGGGCTCCTGCAGCAGCGCATGCTGCCGCGGAGCGAGGAGGTGACCGATCCGTTCCATCGCCAGGTGATCGACCAGGGTCTCACCAGGCTGGAGCGCGGGCCGGCCACGCTCAACCTGTCGTACGACCGCACCTGCAACCTGGCCTGCCCGTCCTGCCGCACCCAGCTCATCGTGCTCCGCGGGCGGGAGAGGGACCAGGCCGCGCACATCCATGACAAGGTGATGGGAGACCACCTGCGCGACGCCCGGCGGCTGATCATCACGGGCAGCGGCGACCCTTTCGCGAGCCACTTCTACCTCCACTTCCTGCGCACCTTCGAGCCGCAGAGCGCGCCCGGCCTGCACATCCAGCTCTCCACCAACGGCGTGCTCCTGACCCCGGCGACCTGGGAGTCGATCTGCCACGAGCGGGTGGACTGGATCGACGTCTCGGTCGATGCCGCCACTCCGGAGACCTACGCCCTCAACCGCGGCGGCGACTTCGACCGGCTGCTGGAGAACCTCGCCTTCCTCGCCGGGCTGCGCGCTTCGGGAGAGATCCGGCTCCTCCAGCTCCATTACGTGGTGCAGGCCAACAACTACCGTGAGATGAAGGCCTTCGCCGAGCTGGGCATGCGGCTGGGGTGCGACCGGGTCTGCTTCAAGCAGATCGTCAACTGGGGCACCTTCTCCGAGACGGAGTTCCTCGGCCGGGCGGTGCAGCGGAGCGGCCATCCCGAGCACGGCGATTTCCTGGATGTCCTGAGAGACCCGATCTTCCGGCAACCGGCGGTCTACCTCCACGACCTGGGGAAGCTCCACCAGTCCGCGGCCGGGGCCGAAGCGCCCGCGGCGCGCTGGATCCTCCCGGCCTGATTCCATGGCGCGCCCGACCCCTCTCCCGAGCTCCCGGCTGCTGCTGTCGGCCTGCCCCTGCCGGCTGCCGCACGTGCGGATCGTGGACGGCGAAGTCTTCTTCGGCGCGTTGCGCGATCCGGGCGTGGGCGAGGCCGAGCGCGAGCTCCTGGAGCTCGCCGACGGCCGCACCCCCTTCGCCGACATCCTCGGGCAGCGGCCGTGGCTGATGGCCGCCGCCGGGATGAGCCGTCATGCCGTCTGGCTGCCCTCCGCGCTCGAGCCGCAGGCCGCCGCCGGCCCGCGCTGCCTGGTCCTCGGCGCCCATCCCGGGGACGCCGAGCTCTCCATGGGCGGCTTCCTGCTCAACCGCCGGGGCGCGGCGCGCTTCACCCTGCTCAACCTCTTCTCGCGCCAGATCGAGACGCGGGTGCCCGACGCGTTCGGCTCGCGGGTCCAGGTGACCGCGGTCCGGCGAGACGAGTCCGCCCTCGCCGCGATCATGACCCGGATCGAGACGCTCCACCGCGACCTCCCCGAGTACGTGCTGCGCCAGACCGGGAACGAGGACGAGCGGATGCCCATGCCTGTCCAGGACGTCGAGACGGCCGTGCGCATCGCCCTCTACGACGCCATGGCGGAGCTGGCCCCCGAGCACGTCTACGCCCCGGCGGCGATCGGCAACCACCCGGACCAGCGGCTCCTCTTCGACGCCGTGTTGGAGCTCTTCGAGGAGGACTGCTTCCCCGGCGTCTCCTATCACCTGTACGAGAACGTGCCGCTCGCAGCGTCTTACCTGAACGTCGACGACTTCCTCTCGCGCTTCGAAGGCTCCTACCTCGATCCGGAGCCGTGGTTCGAGGACGTGACCGGCGTCCTGGCGGAGAAGCTGACCCTGCTGGAGATCTTCCGCTCCCGCCTCGACCTCGCCAGCCGCAGGCTGCTCCTGGAGATCGCCCAGCGCAACGCGCGGCTGGAGCGGCACGGCTTGGCGAGAGATTCCGACGCGGGCATGGACGCTGGCATGGAAAGGTTCTGGACCCTCCGGGAAGTCGCGCTCTACAAATAGACATGGACGTCATCCTCCTCCCTCCCGAAGACCCCAATCCGCTCGGCGAGCAGCGCCTGGAGGCGCTGACCACCTGGCTGGTGGACCGTGGCGAGCACGTCCGGTTCTTCGCCTTCCTGCCGCCCGACAGTGATGGCGGAAGGGCCCGCCGCTGGCTGCTCGGCTGCCTGGAGGGCCTGGCCCGGAAGTACGGCGTCGAAGTCTCGACGCTCCTGCGGCCGGAGCAGCTCGACGGGGAAATCCTGGAGGCGCTCCACTCCCGCGGGCTCCTGGACCTGATCCTGACCGCCGATGCCGGGACCTTCGAGGCCGCGCTCGA
>DASUNJ010000619.1:0-7941 GCA_036277235.1 Thermoanaerobaculia bacterium
CCCCGTGGGGCGTCTCGGGCGGGGGGAGACGCCCCACGGGGCGTCTCTACAGGCACGCACGTTCCGCCGGTGCTATCTTTTTCTCTTGATGAGAACCGTCCTGGCCTTGCTTGGGCTGCTGATGGTCGCTGGCGAGGCCCGGGCCGACGCGAAGATCTCCGACCTGCGTGCCGCCCTGGACGGCGAGCGGGTGCTGGCCAGCTTCACCCTCGCCGACGGGCTGGACCGCCGGCTGTCGCAGCGCATCGACTCCGGCCTCCCCACCTCCATCCTCTACGAGATCGAGCTGCACAAGGACCGCAAGCGGTGGTACGACAACCGGCTCGACCGCGCTACCCTGGAGGCCGTGGCCGTACACGACGCCGTCGCCCGCACCTACACCGTCCACCTCAAGCTGGACGGCGAGCTGATCGAGAGCCGCACCGTGCGCGACCGCGAAGCCCTGGATGCCGCCATGACCCGGATCGACGGCGTCCCCGTCTTCACCCTCGGCGAAGGCATCCCGCGCGGCCGGCTGCTGATCAAGGTGCGGGCCGAGCTCGGCTCGCGCACCATCCTCTCGTTCATCCCCGCGGCGATCCGCACCGAGTGGCGGGACTCCAACAAGTTCCGGTATCCAGGCCCTCGCCGAGAGCCCTCGCCGTGAGCTTCCGCCGCCGGATCGAGCGCCTCCTCAGGAGCTACCGCGTCCTCCTGGGCGGCCTGGCCGCCCTGCTGCTCCTCTTTACCCTCCTCTTCTACCTGTCGCAGCGCGGGCGCGACCTCCCCTCCGCGCTGGTGACGAACCGGGTCCTCCTGTTCATCCTCTGGTACGTCAACGTCATCCTGATCCTGGTCGTTGCGTTCGTCCTGCTGCGCAACCTGATCAAGCTGCTGGTCGAGCGCCGCCACCGCATCCTGGGCTCCAACTTCAAGTTCAAGCTGGTCGCGACCTACGTCGGACTGTCGCTGATCCCGGTCCTCGTCCTCTTCTTCATCGCCATGGAGCTGCTGCAGGGATCGTTCGACCGCTGGTTCAACACCCCGCTGGCGCCGGTGCTGGAGCGCGGCAACGCGGTGGCTCACGCCTTCTACGACCGTATCGAGGGCACGGCGCTGCGCGACGCCTCCCGTGTCCTGCAGGAGGTGCGGGGGATCGACCTGGAGCGGGCCGAGGAGCGCCCGCGGCTCACCCGGCGGCTGCAGGAGCTGCTGGCCGAGCTCGATCTGGACCTCCTGGCCGTCTACGAGGGCGACGAGCTCGTGCGCGCCGTGCTCGACTCGCAATCGGGCATCCCCGACCTGCCCGAGCCCGGCCGCGACTTCCTCCGGGAGACTGCGCGGGAGGGCCGCGCCGTGCGGATGGACGCGCCCGCCGGCGTGCCCGGCCGGCTCGTGCTCGCCGCGGTATCCGGAACGGGGATCACCGTGGTGGCCGGGACGCTCCTCGATCCCGTCGTGGCCGAGCAGACGGACCAGCTCGTGCGGGACTTCCAGTCCTACCGGCAGCTCGAGGCGCAGAAGGACGAGCTGCGGGCCAGCCACATCCTGCTTTTCATCATGATCACGCTGCTGGTCCTCCTCGGCGCCTCCTGGGCCGGTCTCTACCTGGCGCGCCGGGTGACCGTGCCGATCCAGGCGCTGGCCGAGGGCACGCGGGCGATCAGCGGCGGCGACCTCGGCCACCGGGTGGACGTCGAGGCGGACGACGAGCTGGGTGTCCTGGTCGATTCGTTCAACCGGATGACCGCGGAGCTGGCGAGCAACAAGGAGGCCCTGGAGCGGAGCAACCGGGAGCTCGTCGAAGCGCAGCGGCTCGCGGCCTGGAACGAGGCGGCACGGCGCATCGCGCACGAGATCAAGAACCCGCTCACGCCGATCCGCCTGTCGGCCGAGCGCCTGCTGCGCAAGCACCAGCAACGCGACCCCGGGATCGGCAAGGCCATCGAGGAGGGGGTGGAGATCATCGTCCGCGAGGTGGTGACCCTGCAGGGGATGGTGGACGAGTTCGCCCGCTACGCCCGCATGCCCCGCCCGCAGCCCGCTCCTGTCGACCTGTCGCGGCTGGTAGGGGACACGCTGAACCTCTACCGCGACCTCAAGCCCGGCGTGGAGGTCGAAGGGCAGGTCGAGGACGGGGCCTCGCCCGCGATGCTCGACGCCGAGCAGATGCGGCGGGCGCTGATCAATCTCCTGGACAACGCGGTCGAGGCCACCGAGGCGCCCGGAAAAGTTACGGTGTCGGCCACCCGTGACGACGGCCACCTCCAGATCCGCGTCGCGGACACGGGCCGGGGCATCCCGCTTGCCTCGCGGGAGAAGCTCTTCCTCCCCTACTACTCCACCAAGGGCCGGGGCACCGGCCTGGGCCTGGCGATCGTCCACCGCATCGTCACCGACCACCACGGCTCGATCCGGGTGGAGGACAACGTGCCCCAGGGGACGGTGTTCACGGTGGAGCTGCCGGCGGAGCCGGTCTAAGCCGCGAAGCGGAGGATCTCGACCTCTGCGCCCTTGCGGAGCGCCTCTTCGGCGCGCTCCAGGAGCTGTCCCGTGACCTCGGAGGAGAGGAAGTACTCGCCGCAGTTCTCGCAGACATCGCCGGGGACGTCCTTGAAGATGACGAGGGCCTCTCCGCGCTCGAGCATGACGGTCACCCGGCCCGGCCGGGTTTCACCCTGCTTGCAGAAGAGACATTTCATCGGGCGGCATTGTATTCTCCACCCCGTATACAATCTACCTGCATGATCGATCGCGTCCTGGGCAACAGCTACCGGCTTGTGGAGAAGGTCGGTGAAGGCGGCATGGGGGCCGTGTATCGCGCGGTCGACCTGATGCTGGACCGCGACGTGGCGATCAAGGCGATCCGGCCGGAGCTGGCGCGGGAACCGGAGATCGTCGAGCGCTTCCGCAGCGAGGCGCGCCTGCTGGCGCGGGTGAGCCACCCCGCCATCGCCACGATCTACAGTTTCTTCCAGGACGGCGACGACCTCTTTCTTGCCATGGAGTTCGTGCGCGGCCGCAGCCTCTCCCGGGTCCTGGAGAGCGAGGGCGCGCTGCCTTGGGACCAGGCCGTGCGGCTCCTCTCCGCCGCCATGGAGGGGATCGAGGTCGCCCACCGGGCCGGGATCATCCACCGCGACCTCAAGCCCGACAACCTGATGATCGGCGAGGCAGGTACTGTCAAGGTAATGGACTTCGGGATCGCCCGCGCGGCCGGCAGCGGCCATCTAACGCGCACCGGCCTGCTCGTCGGCACCCTGCGCTACATGGCTCCGGAGCAGATCCAGGGGGAGGAGGCGGACCACCGGGTCGACATCTACGCCCTCGGCACCGTCCTCTACCAGACGATCACCGGCCGGTCGCCGTTCGACGGCAAGAGCGATTACGCCATCATCAGGGCCCAGATCGAGGAGATGCCGCCGCCGCCGAGCACGGTGGTGCCGGCGATCCCCGGCTGGCTCGACCGCGCCGTGCTCCGTGCCCTGGCCAAGAAGCCGGCCGAACGCTTCCAGAGCGTCGAGGAGATGCGCCGCTTCCTCGCCACCCGCGGCGGGACCATCCCCACCGGCGACGTGACCCGGGTCACCGGCACCCGTCCCGAGATCGCGGAGCTGCCGACCCTCGTCACGCCTCCGCGGCCGGCCGCGCGGCCCTCGATTCCGACGGCCGCCTCCCAGCCCTCGCCTGAAGCGGGCTCCTACCGGCCGATCCCCTCCGGCGGAATGGGCTGGAAGCTGGCCGTGGGGATCGCCGCCGTGCTGGCCGTGCTGACCGGGGTCGGCGTTGCCTTATGGAGCGGGGAGGAGCCAGAGGAAATCGTCGCCGGTCCCACGGTTCCGGCGCAGAGCCTGGCGGAAGCTCCCCCACCGGCTCAGCCGGCGGTGGTGCCTCTCCCGACCGCGACGCCGGCACAGGCTCCCGAGAGGAAGCCACGGCAGGAGCCCACGCCCTTCCCGAGGCCCGAGCCCACGCCCGCGGTGCAGGAACCTGTCGCCCCGATGGAGACGCCGGCCGCGCCGCCGCCCGAGCCGGCACCCACGTCGCCCCCGTCTCCTAATATCGTCGAGGAGATCCCGGCGGCTCCGATCGAGGAGCTGCGACGGCTGGGCGGCGAGTTGCAGGCCGAGAGCGCGCAGCTCCTGGAAACCTACCTTGCCTTCCTGGAGCAGAAGGAGGACGGCGGGGCCGACATCACGGACGCCGACGAGGAGCTGGAGGGCCTGATCGAGGCCTTCTCCGAGAACGCCGAGAAGCTCAACAATCAGGTTGCGGGCGGCGGCTTCTTCGCCCGTATCCGCAACCGCAAGGACAAGGATGCCCGGCCGCAGCTCGAGAAGCGTTTCAAGGCGCTGGCCGACCGCGGGGTCCAGGTGGACCGGCTCATGAACCAGATCCAGCCCGACCTCGAGGTCCGCCAGGCCTGGCAGGGCATCCGCACCCGCTGGCAGCGGGTGGGGACGATCATCTCGGGACTGAAGTAGCCCTCAATACCGGAACACCGCCGCGAGCGGCTTCCCCTCCGGCACCTCCTGCTGCTCCACCACGAACACCTTGCCGCCGTTGAGGTACGTCTGCACGGCCGCCAGGTCGAGCAGGTCCTCGTTGCCGTTGCGCGGCCCGTCATCGCCGGACTGGAAGTTGATCTTGCGCTTCTCGCCGCCGTCGTAGCTGCCCCAGACCCGCACGCCGCGGGCTACGAACAGCGACTCGACCCGGCCGTCGTGGGCGGCGGGCAGAACCTCGTTCAAGGCGGTCGAGGAGCGGCCGGAGCCGGTGAGGTCTCCGAAGCGCTCGGCGGCCTTGTGGCGCTCCTGCAGGAAGTGGGGCTCCACGATCTCCCAGGCGGCGGCGTGCAGGTCCTCCGCCTTCTCCACCTCCATGTTGCCGCGCAGGGCGTCCTCGCAGATGTTCTGGAACGTGGTCGCCGCGTCGCGGTAGATGGGCAGCAGGTACTCCACCCCGGCGAGGACGACGGGCGCCTTGCGGTCGACGTCGATCTTCCCGAGGGCATCGTCGAAGCGCTCGAAGTAGTTGCGCAGATCGGCTTCGACGTTTTCCTCTCCCGTGGCATGGGCGGAGAACATCGGCCCGCCGCGGGGGCCCATGGAGAAGCGGTGCGGGGTCTTGCTGCTCGTGCTGGCCTGCATCTGAATCTGCTTCAGGTCCCCAAGGGCCTCGATGAAGCTCGTTGGGACGCCCTGGGACTCCAGGTCGATCTCGTCGACGCGGAACCGCGAGCCGCTGAGCAGGCGGATGTTCTTGCGGCTGAGGGCGAGGATGTAGAAATGGCCGTCGCCGTCGCCGGAGAGCAGGGGAAGGAGCGGCTTCAGGTGGAAGCGCTTCTCCACGACCGCCAGCTCGTTGAGCTGCACCGGCAGGCGGAAGCTCTTGAACGTGTCCGGCGAGAGGAACAGGGCGAGACCGTCGCCCGGGTGGAGCCAGAAGGAGTTGTCGTCGACGAGCTGCTTGATGGGGTCCAGCAGCTTGTCCGCGTCCGGGCTGCGCATCCCCCAGTCCTCTTCAAGGCGCTCCGCGACGTTGCGGACCACGTTCTTGAGGCGGATCGGGTTCTGCTGTCTCTCCCCGCCGGCCCGGAAGGTCGGCAGGAAAATGGAGACGCAAGGCCCCCCGGCAGTCCGGAGAAGCGGCTCGATGTCCTTTCTGGGAAGCAAGCTCATGCGGATAACCTCCTTGCTGGTTCGGTGGAAGCCCGGAGGAGTACGGCCGGGCCTCTCGATCTACATCAGCAATCAGCGTGCCTTGAGGTGCCGGTGAGCATCCGCCTGAGGGAAACATGAGTGTTTGAACGTCCATTGAAGTGCACGCATCCGTGCGCCTCAATGGAAAGGAGGACCCTCATGACCACCCGTCACGGGCAGTTGGAGATGCGGGGCATCAACGCCCCGCAATCCCGCTTCCATGAGCAAGGCCGGTTCGGGCGGCTGTTCCCCAACCTGCCGCCGCTTCCCGGCAACCTGGAGCATCTCCGTGCCGCCATGCGCGAGATCGGCAAGGACGATGGCCTGATGGAGCCGAAGACGACGCCGGAGAACCTGGACAACCCGGCCATTCCGGCCGGCTTCACCTTCTTCGGGCAGTTCGTGGACCATGACATCACCTTCGACCCGACCTCGAGCCTGGAGCAGCAGGCCGACCCCGAAGCCATCCAGAACTTCCGCACGCCTCTGCTCGAGCTCGACAGCGTCTACGGCGCGGGCCCCGCGGCGAACCCGCATCTCTACGACTCGCGGCCCAACATGAGGGGCAAGCTGCTGATCGACGAAGACTTCCCGCACGACCTGCCGCGCAACAGCCAGGGGATCGCCCTGATCGGAGATCCCCGCAACGACGAGAACAACATCGTCTCCCAGATCCAACACGCCTTTCTCATGTTCCACAACGCTGCGATCGACTTCGTGGCTGCCGACGGGCAGACCCCTCCCTCGGAGATCTTCAACGAGGCCCAGCGGCTGGTACGCTGGCATTACCAGTGGATCGTGGTTCACGAGTTCCTGCCGCTCATCTGCGGCCAATCGGTCGTGGAGGACGTCCTCGAGAACGGCCGTTGCTTCTACAACTGGCGCAACGACCCCTTCATCCCGGTGGAGTTCGCCGTCGCCGCCTATCGGTTCGGCCATACCCAGGTGAGACCCGGCTACCGGCTCAACGCCGGCTTCGCCGGGCCGATCTTCGCCGAGCCGGGATCGTCCGTCGACCTGTCCGGCGGCAAGCGGCTCCCGGTCGAGAGGAAGATCGAGTTTCACCGCTTCTTCGACACCGGAACGGGCCCGGCCACAGAGCGTCAACAGAGCAAGAGGATCGACACCTTGCTGTCTCCGCCGCTCTTCCGGCTCCCCTTCATCCCGCCTCCGGACAACTCGCTGGCAGGGCGCAATCTCCTGCGCCACCTCACGTTCAACCTTCCGTCCGGCCAGGCCGTGGCGCGGGCGATGTCGGTCGGGAAGGCGTACAAGAAGATCAAGCTCAAGGACGTCGAGCCTCTCCCGCCCTCGGCTTTCAAGGACCTCAAGAACATCGGAACGGGGTTGAACCTGGACCAGCACACGCCGCTCTGGTTCTACATCCTTCGGGAAGCAGACAAGCGGGCGGACGGCAAGTCGCTCGGCCCCATGGGAGGACGGATCGTCGCCGAAGTCTTCATCGGCCTGCTGGACGGCGACCGGTTGTCCTACCGCCGCGCCGACCCGCAGTGGAAGCCGATCTTCGGAACGAATTCGGGAGAGTTCAAGATGGCGGACCTGCTCAAGTTCGCCAAGCTCGTTTAGGCCTCTCGGACAAGGAGGGATGGGCCGCCCATCCCTCCTTTCTTATTGGGAAGCAGAGGAACCAGGCACACGCTCGTAGACATCCGCCAGGTGCAGCGTGCAGCCAATCGAGCTGAGGGAGACCGTCTCTTCAAGCCGGCTGGCTTCAGAGAGAAGCCAGTGGCCATCGTCCTGGCGGGTGAGCAGCTCCACCCGGATCTCCTCCTGGGACACCAGGAGGTATTCACGCAGAGAGTCCAGAGTGCGGTAGTGAGCGGCTTTCTTGCCGCGGTCGTAGCCTTCGGTCGAAGGGGAAAAAACCTCGATGAGCAGGGTGGGATTGAGAAGGGTATCGAGCTCCCCGTCCTCGAACCGCGGCTCACCGCAGACCACCGCGATGTCCGGATACGTGTAGAGGCCCGTCGCCGGGATATGGACCCGCATGTCGCCGACATACGCTTCGCACCCGCGCCCCCTGAGCTGGGCGTAGAGAGCGCCGGAGAGGTTCCAGACGATCAGATTGTGTTGCCGGCTCGCCCCCGACATCGCAAAGACTTCGCCGTTCAGATACTCGCTCTTCGTCTCCGCCTGCCGCTCAGCGGCCAGATAGTCCTCGAGGCTGACGCGGCTGTGGGGCTCGGCGGACATGGGAAGAGGATACCACCCTAGACGGACGGCACCCGTGTAGTCCCCG
>DASUNJ010000620.1:0-17903 GCA_036277235.1 Thermoanaerobaculia bacterium
CCCCCTCCCAGGGGGGAGGGACCGGAGGGAGCCACCCTCCCGATGCCGTCACCGGCCGCGTCCTCCCACTCGGCCCCGAGCAGCCCGGCCTCTATGCGGTCTCCTCCCGCACCTCGTTGGCGCCCGCCGATTTCGCGGGCCGCGCCCTCCCCTGGCTGGTGGGGACGGGCGGCAACTTCGCGGCGCGGCGCGATTGGCTCCTGCGAACCGGCGGCTTCGACGAGCGCCTCGGCGCCGGTTCCCCGGGCGGCTCCGGCGAGGACATGGACATCCTCTACCGTCTCCTGAAAGCCGGCGCGCGCATCCGCTACGAGCCGCAGGCCGTGGTCTACCACGAGCGCCAGCCACGGGAGCGGCGCCTCGCCAGCCGCTCGGCGTACGGCCGGGGCATCGGAGCCTGCTGCGGCCTCTGGCTACGGGGGCGCGACCTGCACGCCCTCGCCGTCCTCGGCGGCTGGCTCCGGATGCGGGGCGGGATGGCGGCCGGCGCTCTCCGGCGGCGTCAATGGGGTGGAGTGCGCGAGGAGCTGCTGGTGCTGGGCGGCACCGCCCGCGGGCTGGTTTACGGCCTGCGGGCCGGGAGGGCCACGTGACCGTTCCCTGGACAAAGAGCGACCGCCGCTGGCGCCGACTGCTCCGTCCGGCATGGCCCGCGTTCCTGCGCCGTACCCGGCCGCTTAGCGACTTCTGGGGATTCGACCGCGGCACGCCGGTGGACCGCCATTACATCGAGGGCTTCCTGGCCGAGCACCGAGGGGACATTCGCGGCCGGGTGCTCGAAGTTCAGGACAGCGGCTACACCGACCGCTACGGCTCCGGCGTCGAGGGGCGGGACGTGCTCGACATCGATCCCGCCAACCCGCGGGCCACGATCGTCGCCGACTTGTCGAAGCTCACCGGTTTGCCGCCCAGGGCCTTCGACTGCTTCATCCTCACCCAGACGCTCCACCTCATCTACGACCTGCCCGCGGCGGTGAGGAGCTGCCATCACCTGCTCCGGCCCGGCGGGGTTCTCCTCGTCACCGGCCCCGCGGTCAGCCGCGTGCGCAGCGGGGATTTCTGGCGCTTCACCCCAGCCTCTCTAAGCCGCCTTCTGGAGGAGTCATTCGGGCAGGTGTCGGTCCGTGCCTATGGCAACGTGCTGGCAGCGACCGCCTTCCTCTCCGGCATGGCAAAGGAAGAGGTCCCCCGCCGTCTCCTCGACAAACACGACGAGCACTTCCCGGTGATCGTCGCGGCGCGGGCGGTGAAGGCATGAAGCTCCTCCGGAGGCTTTGGCCGCGCGCCGTGGTCCTCGTCTATCACCGTGTTTCGGAGACCCAGGACGATCCGTACGGCCAGGCGGTCCGGCCGGAGACATTCGCCCGGCACCTGGAAATTCTGGCCCGCGAGCATCCGATCGTGCCGCTCCGCGATCTGATCGGACGGCGTTATGAGGACGGCGCGGTCGCGATCACCTTCGACGACGGCTACGTGGACAACCTGTCCGAGGCCATGCCTATCGCGGCAAAGGTGCCGATCACCGTCTTCGTGACGGTCGATCCCGTGCTCGACGGTGGCCGCTTCTGGTGGGACGAGATCGCCGGCATCGAGCCCGGACTTCGCGGAAAGCTTCATTCCCGTCTCAAGGGCCTGCCCGGCCGCGAGCGGCGGGGACGCATCGCTGCCCTCGCCTGGAAGGATGATTCCGACCGCGGACGCCCTCTGATTCTGGACGAGTTGCGCGATCTCGCCTCCCGGCCCGGCGTCGAGATCGGCGCGCACACGCTCTCCCATCCGTCTCTGGCCCTGCTGCCGGCCGTCGAGCAGGAGCGCGAGCTGGCTGGCGCCAAAGCCCGGCTGGAGGAGGTGTTGGGCCGGCCGGTGACGCTGCTCGCCTATCCCTTCGGCAAGCCGGGCGACGTCTCGGAGGAGACTGAGGACCTGGCGCGCCGCGCCGGCTACCGCGCTGCGTTCACTACCGTGCCGCGGCGCCTCGTCCCCTCGTCGCCGCTCTTCGCGCTGCCGCGGCTGACCGTCCACGAATGGCCGGCGGAGACCTTGGCGCAGCGGGTACGGGAGCTGATCAACCCGTAGGCCGGATGTAGGGGCGGGGCTTGCCCCCGCCCGGGAGGGGGTAAACCCCTCCCCTACATCATCAAAGGTCAAGCCAGCGGAGCGCGCGGTCGAGACGGGGGTGGCGGAAGGCCCGGAGCTCCCGCCGCAGGGCGCGTCGGAGATCGAGATCGGAGACTCCGCGCTCCTCCAGGGTCCTCTCGAGCCAGGTCAGATAGATCCGCCGGGCCTCCCGGGCCGTTCCCTCCTTCTTCGACACCGCGCAGGTGGAGTCCGGATGCTGGCGGTAGCGCTCCCAGCAGCCATGGTCCACGAGCACCGGCGCCGTCAGGGCGAGCCGGGCGTAGAAGACCTGGTCGGCATACATGCTGCGGAACGACTCATCGAACCCGCCGATCCGCTCGACCTCTTCGCGGCGGACGAGGAGCCCGCAGGTGCAGGGCACGGCCGCCTCGCGCCGCAGGAAGCGGGTCAAAAGGTGCGGGGGCTCGACGAGCGTGCCCGCCGGCAGGCCAAGGGGAGGAGCGAAGTCCCTCGTCGAGTCCTCGAACCAGTATTGCGTGTTGCCGTAGAGCCACCCCGCCTCGGGCCGCGCGAGCAGGAGCGGCACCTGGCGCTCGAGCTTCTCCGGGAGCCAGACGTCGTCGGAGTCGAGGAAGGCGAAGAGGTCCCCCTTCCCCGCCTTCAGGCCCAGGTTGCGCGTCGCGCTCTCGCCCCGGTTGGCCCGACCCGGATGCTCCAGGCAGTGGATCTTCTCAGGATGACGCTCGGCGTAAAGGCGGGCGATCTCCGGGCTGCGGTCTGTCGAGCCGTCGTCGGCCAGCAGCAGCTCCCAATCCGGCCAGGTCTGGGCGACCACGCTCTCAATGGCCTCGGCCAGGAAGCGCTCGGCGTTCCAGGCCGGCACGACCACGGAGACCAGCGGTCTCATGTCTCCTCCACCTCCACGGTGAAGCGGCACGGCACGACGCCGTCGGAAACGGGCCGGGTCCTCTCGCGCTCCATTTCCACCACCTCTACGTTCAGGGCCGCCTCGGTGAAATCGAGCACCCCGCCGCCGCTGTCGGAGAGCCAGAAGCCGAGGAGGTAGGTACCCGGGTTGAGCAGCAGCTCCTCGATGCGGAAGCGCACCCTGTTCAGGCCGGGCTTCAGGGAGACCATCAGGCCCAGCGAAAGGATGTCGGCGTTGACCAGCTTGGTGCCGTTGCGGTCGTAGAAGGTCAGCGCCAGGCCGGAGACCGTGCGCGCCTTGGCGGCTTCGATGAGCACCGTGATCTCCAGAGGGCCGCCCGGGTAGGGCTGGTCCGCGGCGGCCTCGCTGCCGCTGCCGTAGCGCAGAGACTGGAAGCGGGCCTCGCCGTTGCCGGAGCGGTGCAGCCCGGTCAGGTCGATCCAGAGCGACGGCTCGGCCGCCGCGCTGTCGGCCAGGTACAGGGAGACGATCTCTTCCGTGGGCCCGGCCGCGACGAGCTCGCCGGCGCGCAGGAGGAGGCAGCGATTGCAGAGCCGCTGCACGGCGTTCATGTTGTGGCTCACGAAGAGCACGGTGCGGCCCTGGCGGGAGGAGACGTCCTGCATCTTGCCCAGGCACTTCTTCTGGAAGCGGGCATCCCCCACCGCCAGGACCTCGTCGATGATCAGGATCTCGGGCTCCAGGTGGGCTGCGACCGCGAAGGCCAGACGGAGCGCCATGCCGCTGGAGTAGTGCTTCACCGGCGTGTCGATGAACCGCTCGACCTCGGAAAACGCCACGATCTCGTCGAAATTGCGGGCGATCTCGGCCCGCCGCATGCCGAGGATGGCGCCGCTCAGGAAGACGTTCTCCCGTCCGGTCAGCTCCGAGTGGAAGCCGGTCCCCACCTCCAGCAGGGAGCCCACGCGGCCGTGGATGTCGGCCAGGCCGGTGGTGGGCTCGGTGATCCGGGCAAGGATCTTGAGCAGTGTGCTCTTGCCCGCGCCGTTGGCGCCGACGACCCCCACCACCTCGGCGGGGTGGATCTCGAAGGAGACGTCCCGCAACGCCCAGAAGGTCTCATGGCCGGAGCGCTCCGCGCCGCGCAGCCGGGCCGCGGCGGACCTAACCGAGCCGGCCACGGCGTCGCGCAACGTGTTGTGCGGACGCCGCACCGAAGCGATCCGGTACTGCTTGCCCAGACCCTCGGCGCGGATGGCGATGCCTCTCATGTCCGTATCGCAGCGGCCCGCGTGGGCATGCGATCCTTGAGATCGAGGAACGGCTTCTCCAGGAGATGCCAGCTCAGCAGGGCGAGAGCCACCGAAACCGCCACCCCGGCAACGACGAACAGGAGCCATCCGGGCAAGCGCGAGCCCAGGACCGTGGGAACCAGGTCGTACGAAACTCCCTCGGGCTTCAGGAAGAGCAGCGGATGGTGCAACACATAGAGGCCGTAGCTGTACCGGCCGAAGAACACCAGGACCGGAGCGGCGAGCCACCGGCCGACCCGGCTCTCCGGCCGGGCTGCCAGGGCCAGCGCCAGGACCGCGGCGAAGAAGAGCGCGAGGAGAGCCTGGCCGGCCACCGACACGGCCGGGTCCTCGGAAGGCAGCCCCCGCTTCCAGAGGAACAGCGCCAGGAGCCCGACTCCCCCGGCGAGAGCGGCCGGCCTGGCCCAGCGGACCGTGGCGGACAGCCCTCCCGGACTGCGGACCAGGAGGGCGAGGAAGGCTCCCGCCGCCAGCGCGTCCATGCGCGCCGGGGCCAGCACGAAGGCCGCGGGCGGGTTGCCCGCGAAGTGGAGCACAAGGCGGGTCGCCACCGCCAGGGCCGTGCAGGCCGCGCAGAGCGCCATCAAGGGGCGCCGGCGCAGCAGGAACACCGCCACCGGCCAGAACAGGTAGAACTGCTCCTCCACCGCGAGCGACCAGAAGTGCCCCAGGGCGCCGAAGTCGGGCCACCCCTCGGCGGCGATCCGGAAGTTGAGGAGATAGGTCCAGTACCAGAAGCTCTCGCCGCGCAGCCAGGCCAGCCCCTCGTGCTCCGGCCAGACCGCGGGAAGGAGCACGAGGAAGAAAGCGAGGGCGCCATAGTAGAGCGGCGCGATGCGGAGCAGCCGGCGCAGGTAGAAGGTGCGGAAGTAGCCCTCTCCCCCCTTGGCGTCGTACAGGATGCCCGTGATGAGGAAGCCGGACAGAACGAAAAAAAGATCGACCCCGATCCACCCTGCCACGGCGACCCGGTGGACGAGGAGGTCGAGCCCGGCCATGGGCGCCGGTCCGCCGTACATCGTGAAGTGCAGGACCAGGACCAGCAGGATGGCAATGCCGCGCAGGCCGTCCAGGGTCGGGAGCCGTGCGGTCTGTGCCATCAGATCACGTCCGCAAAGGTCCGCTCGGTGCGGCGGAAGTAGAGGGCTCCGCTCGCCAGCAGGGCGAGCGCCGCCAGCACCGACGCGGCGAGCATCGCCCCCGGCGGCTCGCCGGTCCCCAGCAGCGCCCAGCGGAAGCCCTCGACCACGCCGGCCATGGGGTTGAGCCCGTAGACCGTACGCCAGGGCTCCCCCAACAAGCTGCTCGGATAGGCGATGGGAGTGAGGAAGAGCCAGAGCTGGGTGAGGAAGGGGACGATGTAGCGCACGTCGCGGAACTGCACGTTGAGCGCTGAGAGCCAGAGCCCGGCCCCCAGGGCGGTGACCAGCGCCAGGAGGAGCAGCGGCGCCAGCGCCAGGACCTCCGGCCCGGGCACGATGCCGTAGGCGAACATCATGACCAGCAGCACGAGGAAGGAGAGCGCGAAGTCGACCAGGCCCGCGAGCACGGTCGAGATCGGGATCGCCAGGCGCGGGAAGTAGACCTTGGTAATCAGGTTGTGGCTGCCCACCAGGCTGTTGGCCGACTGCGAGAGGCCCTGGGAGAAGAGGGTCCAGGGCACCAGCCCCGCGAAGCTGAAGATCGGGTACGGCAGGCCGTCGGAAGGCATCCCGGCGAGCCGGCCGAAGAAGAGGCTGAACACGACCATGGTGGCGACAGGCTGAAGGATCGCCCAGCCGGCGCCGAGGACCGTCTGCTTGTAGCGCACCTTGACGTCGCGCCAGACCAGGAACCAGAGCAGCTCGCGATACTCCCAGAGCTCGCGCAGGTTCAGAGCTACCCAGCCGCGGGAAGGCCGGATGCGGGTGACCGGAAGCTCTAATTCCATCTGGGGCGAAAGCTGCGACCGCGCAGCCAGTGGACGCCGCCCACCGCCATGCCCGCCGCATAGGCAAAGCGGGAGACGAGGATGGCCGGGGACATCCACAGCGGCTCGAACACGCCGGCTCGCAGCCAGCAGCCGAGGATGAACGCGGTGTGCGCCAGGGCGAGCGGCCCGCTGGCGGCGATGAGCAGTCGCGGCCTGCGATAGAGCCAGGCCATGCGAGCGGCGCCGGTCGTGCTCTTGCTCGGCAAAGCGGTATAGGCCCAGCGGTAATTACGGCGCAGCAGGTTGAGGAAGCCCGGCCGGTTGTGGTGGAACACCCGCGCCGCGGGCTCGAACCAGATCCGGTGACCCGCCCGCTGCAGCTCCGCCTGCCAGATCCGCTCCTCGTTCGTATAGGAGAAAGGCTGCTCCTCGGTGAACCGGGAAGTCGAGAGGAACAGATCGCGGCGCACGCTCAGGTTCGGGGGCGGATGGTGCGGCACGTACCCCGCCGGCCTTCCGGAGTGAACCAGGTACCAGCCACAGTAATAATCGCAACGAGCCGTGGGCGAAAGACCGGGAGGCAGGTCGAGCGAGCCGCCGACCACCGCCGCGCCCCGGTCATGAGCCGCAAGGATCGCGGCCAGCCAGCCGTCGTCCGGGGTGCAATCCGCGTCAAGGAAAATGATCGGGTCGCCCGTGGAAGCCTCCGCTCCGCGGTTGCGAGCCGCCGCCGGGTTCCCCCCCTCCTTCAGGCTCAGCACCCGCGCGCCGGCCGCCCGCGCCTCTTCAGCCGTACTGTCCGTCGAGGCATCGTCGACGACGATCACCTCCACCTCCGAGGCCTGCTCCAGGACCCGGCGTACCGTTCCACCGATCGAGGCAGCCTCGTTGTGGGCAGGGATTACCACGGACACAAGGGTGCTCGGACGCAGGGGGGCCACGCCTGCAGGCGCAGCAAAAGCAGTGCCACAAGTTCATCTTGGCCCCGAGCCGTGAGCCCCGAAGGGGCGCAGGCATAAAGCCTGGGGTTTCAACCCCAGGTCAGAGCCCCCAAACAGCCCCAAGTCCCGAAGGGACGCAGGCGTTGGCCCCGGGCGCTAGCCCGGGAGCCCTCCCCCGCCTCGGGGCTCGCGCCCCGGGCCCATGCCGTCGCCCCCTCGGGGCTCTGAATATTTTGGGATACGCCCACCTGGGGTTGAAACCCCAGGCTTTATGCCTACGCCCCTTCGGGGCTCAAATCTGTCTCGCTCTCGAAGGCGGCTTCGTCCTCAGCTAGAGCCTCGTCGTCAGTTTGCCGCTCGTAATACTCCAATACCTCTTGAACCCGCTCCTCGTCCCAGCCCGGAGGAAACCAATTTTTGACGCTTGACGGTCTCATCGGACCACTATACTCCCCCGCATGGCGAAGACCCGCGACCTGCCGACCCTGCGCGAGGCCATCGAGGCCGTGGATCACGAGCTGCTGCACCTGCTGCGGCGGCGCATGGACCTCGCCGAGGAGGTCGCGGGGGCGAAGCTGGCGGCGGCTTCCCCCTTCCGCGATCAGCTCCGGGAGGACCAGATCCTTCAGCGTGTCCGCCACTTCGCCGTCGAGGAGGGGCTCGACGCCCGAGAGGTCGAGCGGCTCTACCGGGTCATCCTGGAGATGTCGGTGGCGCACCAGAAGACGCACGTCCGCTCCCTTGCCACCGCTCCGCTGCGGGTCGCCTACCAGGGAGTCGAGGGCTCGTACAGCCACCTCGCCGCCCAGCGTCGCTACGCGAGCCTGCCGGGCGGCGTCCTTCTCGAAGGACATGAAAGCTTCCGCGGCGCAGCCGACGCGGTGCGGGAGGGCGTCTCCGACCGCGCCCTCCTCCCCATCGAGAACACCACGGCCGGAAGCATCAACGAGACCTACGACCTGCTCGCCGAGGGCGGGCTCACCATCACCGCCGAGGTGGTCAGCCGCATCGAGCACTGCCTGCTCGGCCTGCCCGGCGCCCACGTCGAGGAGCTGCACACGGTCCTCTCCCATCCCCAGGCCCTGGCCCAGTGCCAGGACTTCCTCCGCACGCTTCCGAATGCCAGGGCCCAGGTGGAGTTCGACACGGCCGGCGCCGCGCGCAAGGTCCGCGAGCGGGAAGACCCCGGGATCGCGGCCATCGCCAGCGAGACCGCCGCCCGGCTCTTCGGCCTGGAGATCCTGCGGCGGGGGATCCAGTCCCAGGAGGGGAACTACACCCGTTTCGTGGAGCTGGCCCGCGACCCCGAGCCCGTGCCTCCCGATACCCCGGCCCGGACCTCCCTCCTGCTGGCCGTGTCGCACCAGCCCGGCTCCCTCGCGGGCCTGCTGACCGTCTTCGCCGAGCGCGGCGTCAACGTCACCAAGCTGGAATCCCGGCCCATCCCCTCGAGTCCCTGGAAGTACCGCTTCTACCTGGACCTCGAAGGCCACGCCTCCGACGAACGGGTCCGCACCGCCCTGGAGGAGGCCCGGCCGCACACCTCCGAGATCCGGGTGCTGGGAACGTACCCGGCTGCCGAACGATAGAGAGGAATCCCCCCTCCCCCTACCCGTGTTGTACCTGCCGGGCGATATACTGGCCCTCGCCACGGTCCCAACCGACCACCCAGGAGGAGAGTCTCCTTGTCCAGCTCCGAAACGAATCACCCGTATCACCGGGTCATCATTCTCGGCTCGGGCCCTGCCGGCCTGACCGCCGCGCTGTACGCCGCCCGCGCCGACCTGGCCCCGCTGGTGCTCGAAGGCAACCAGCCCGGCGGCCAGCTCACCATCACCACCGAGGTCGAGAACTTCCCCGGCTTCCCCGAGGGCATCCTCGGACCCGAGCTGATGGACCGCATGCGCGAGCAGGCCCGGCGCTTCGGCGCCCAGGTGAAATACCAGGCCGCCGTCGAGGTCGACCTCGAGCGCCGTCCCTTCACCGTGCGCACGGACGACGAAACCTTCCGCACCGACGCGCTGATCATCTCCACGGGCGCCACGGCCAAGCTCCAGGGCCTTCCCGCCGAGAAGGAGCTGATGGGCTACGGCGTCTCCGCCTGCGCGACCTGCGACGGCTTCTTCTTCCGCGACAAGGAGATCGTGGTGATCGGCGGCGGCGACTCCGCCATGGAAGAGGCCACGTTCCTCACCAAGTTCGCGAGCAAGGTGACCGTCATCCACCGCCGGCGGGAGCTCCGCGCTTCCAAGATCATGCAGGACCGCGCCTTCGCCAACCCCAAGATCGCCTGGGTCTGGGACAGCGTGGTCACCGACATCGTGGGCAGCCGCGAGCAGGGGGTCAAGGCCGTCAAGCTGCACAACAAGCGCACCGGGCTCGACTCCGAATACCCGACCCAGGGCGTCTTCTTCGCCATCGGCCACAAGCCGAACACGGAGATCTTCAAAGGAAAGGTCGAGATGAACGACGTGGGCTACATCCGAGTAGCCGATCCTTCCACCAAGACCAACATCCCCGGCGTGTTCGCCTGCGGCGACGCGGCCGATCCCCTCTACCGGCAGGCGATCACCGCCGCCGGCACCGGCTGCCGCGCGGCCATGGACGCCGAGCACTGGCTCGCGGAGCTGCAGGACTGATGCGGCGGCCCACGAACCTCGGAGAGCTCAAGGCGTCCGGCTACCGGCCGCGCTCGGTCAAGCAGGAGATCCGCGACAACCTGCGCGCCCGCATCAAGAGCGGCGCGCCGCTCTTTCCCGGCATCCTCGGCTACGACCGCACGGTCATCCCTTCCGTGGTCAACGCCCTGCTCGCCGGGCACGACTTCATCCTCCTCGGCCTGCGCGGCCAGGCCAAGACGCGCATCCTGCGCGCCCTGGTCACGCTGCTCGAGCCCGAGGTCCCAGTCCTCGCCGGCACCGAGCTGAACGACGATCCGCTCGCGCCGATCTCGACCCGCGGCCACCGCATCGTGGCCGAAGCCGGCGACGACGCGCCCGTCGAATGGATGACCGCCGAGCAGCGCTACAACGAGAAGCTCGCGACCCCCGACGTGTCCATCGCCGACCTGCTCGGCGACATCGACCCGATCAAGGCCGCCACGCGCAAGCTCACTTTCGCCGATCCCGAGGTGATCCACTTCGGCATCATCCCGCGCACCAACCGCGGCATCTTCGCCATCAACGAGCTGCCCGACCTCGCGCCGCGCATCCAGGTGGGTTTGTTCAACATTTTGGAAGAGCGCGACCTGCAGATCCGCGGCTTTCCCGTGCGCATCCCGCTCGACATCCTCATGGTCTTCTCGGCCAACCCGGAGGACTACACGAACCGCGGGAGCATCATCACCCCGCTCAAGGACCGCATCTCGTCCCAGATCCTCACCCACTACCCGCCGGACGTCCAGATCGCCGCGGACATCACCCGGCAGGAGGCCTGGACCGAGCGCGACATCCCCAACGTGGTGGTTCCGGACGACGTCCGCATCCTCGTCGAAGAGATCAGCTTCGCGGCGCGAGAGAGCGACCTCGTGGACCAGTCCTCGGGCGTGAGCGCGCGCGTGGCCATCGCGGCCCTGGAGCTGCTGGTCTCGAACCTGGAGCGGCGGGCGCTCGCGACCGGCGACGATCCGGTCTACCCGCGCCTCTGCGACCTGCACATGCTGCTGCCCGCCATCACCGGCAAGGTGGAGATGGTCTACGAGGGCGAGCAGCAGGGCTCCGAGGTGGTGGCGCGGCGCCTGGTGGGCCAGGCTGTCCGCAAAATCTTCGACGAGCGCTTCCCCGAGGTGGGCAAAGAGCTCGGCAGCGGCGGCGAGGACGACAAGGGTCCCTACACCCGCATCGTGCGCTGGTTCTCCGAGGGCAACGCGGTGACGATCTCGGACGAGCAGTCGTTCGCAGATTACGAGACCGAGCTGAGCCGCGTTCCCGGCCTTACGGACCTCACGAGCAAGCTCGGCCGCACCCGCCAGGAGCGCGCCCTGGCCGCCGAGATGGCCCTGGAGGGCCTCCACCAGCACCTGAAGCTGGCCCGCAACGATCTGGACAGCCAGATCAGCTACAAGGAGATGGTCAAGTTCCAGCTCCTCAAGCCGCGCAAGAACGTCGGCGGCGGACGGGGGAGCCGGGGAGACATCAACTGAGGCACCAGTACTTCTACCTCGATCCCGAGCTCATCCAGGCGCTCCTCGCCGGGATGGACCTCCTGCGCCTCTTCAACCAGCTCGTGCTGGCCACCGGGGGCGACGTCGAGGAAGCCATGGACTGGATGCGCTACCTCCAGCGCGAAGGGCACATCTCCGACGAGGTCGACCTGGAAGCCTTCTTCGCCGCCCTGGAAGATCAGCAGCTCGTCAACCGGGACGGCGAGGGGGGCATGCAGCTCACGGCAGGAGGCGAGCGGCGCATCCGGCGCAGCGCCTTCGAGGAAATCTTCTCGAACCTGGAACGCTCCGGCCCCGGCTACCACCCGACGCCGGCCGCGGGCGAAGGGATCGAGCGCCAGCCCGAGACGCGCCCCTACAAGTTCGGCGACGACGTCCACCTCCTCGATCCGGCGCGCTCGCTCCAGAACTCCATGCGGAGGAACAAGGGCGAATTCAACCTGGCCGAGGAGGACCTGGAGGTCTTCGAGACCGAGCACCTCACCTCCTGCGCCACGGTGGTGGCAATCGACATCAGCCACTCGATGATCCTCTACGGAGAGGACCGGATCACGCCGGCCAAAAAGGTCGCGCTCGCCCTGACCGAGCTGATCACGACCAAGTACCCGAAGGACCACCTCTCCGTGATCCTCTTCGGGGACCGCGCCGAGCAGGTCGGACTGACCGATCTCCCCTACATCAACGCTGGGCCGTTCCACACCAACACGAGGGAGGGTCTGCAGCTCGCGAGGAGCCTCCTCGCCCGCCAGAAGCAGCCGAACAAGCAGGTCTTCCTGATCACGGACGGCAAGCCGTCGGCGATCACGGAAGGGGGCCGCATCTACAAGAACCCCTTCGGCCTGGACATGAAGATCGTGAACCTGACGCTCGAAGAGGCCGACCTCTGCCGCCGCCAGAAGGTGGTCATCACCACCTTCATGCTGGCGACCGACCCGATGCTCACCCAGTTCGTGGAAAAGCTGACCCAGATCAACCGCGGCAGGGCCTACTTCGCCTCGCCCTACAACCTCGGCGAGTTCATTTTGGCGGATTACATCCGGAATAGAAGGCGGCGGATTCGCTGATCACGCCACCTTGATCACCACCACCGTCCGATCATCCCCCGCGCCGGCCCTTCCGCTGTAGCGGCGGCAGGCGTCGAGGAGGCCCTCGGCGATCTCGGAGGGGGTGCCGGCGGCGAGACCCTTGAGAACCTCCTGGACCCTCTCGCCGCCGAAGTCTTCGTCGTTTCCGTTGCGGCTCTCCTCCACCCCGTCCGAAGCGATCACCACCAAGTCCCCGGGCCGGAGCTCCACCCGGACGTCCTGGTAGGTCCGCTCGGGCAGCAGGCCGAGGGGGAGGCCGGCCATGAGGATCGGCTCCGCCTGGCCTCCCCGGATCAGATAAGGGTAGGGCAGCCCGGAGCTGGACAGCGTGAGGCTCCGGTCGGCGCTGTCCACCACCGCGAAGATCATGGCGAGGAAACGGCGGTCCACCCGGACGTGCAGGAGCTTGCAGTTCATGTCCTCCAGCACCTGCGCCGGCCGGAGCTCGCCGTGCGCCGCATACTCACGCAGCAGCCCGATGGCGAACGAGCCGTAAAGCGCAGCCGGCAGGGCCTTGCCCGCCACGTCCCCCACCGCCACTGCCAGCCGACCGTCGCCATAAGGCAGGAAGTCATAGAAGTCGCCGCCCAGGTCGCGCGCCGGCTCATAGGCGACGCCGATCTGGAAGCCGGCCAGCCAGGGAGTGGCTCTCGGCAGCAAAGCCTGCTGGATGCGTTGCGCCATGGTCACGTCGTCCTGGAGCCGCTGCTCGTCCTGCCGCACCTGCTCGTAGAGCCGGGCGTTTTCGAGCGCGATCGACAGCGACGCGGCCAGCGTCGAGAGGAGCTGCTCGTGCCGGGAGGTGAAGGCGTCGTACTCCAGACTCTCCAGGTCCAGCACGCCCAGGAGACGGTCCTTGAACACCAGCGGCACCACAAGCTCCGAGCGGATGTCGATGCCGTCGACGCAGCGCCGGTAGCGCGGGTCGAGATGGACGTTCGGCACACGCAGCGACTGGCGCAGGGCCGCGGCTGCGCCGGTGAGACCGGCCCCCAGCATATTGGGCACCATCCCGGATACGTCTCGGCCGTCCTTGTGGAATGCGATCCACGGCTCCAGGAGCTGCCGGTCCTCGTTCCAGAGCATCACGCTGAAGACGTCGTAGTCGATGAGCCTGCGGACTAGCTCGGCCACCCGCTCCAGGAGGAGGCGGCGGTCGAGGATCGAGCTCACTTCGCGGCTGACCTCGTGCAGCAGCGAGAGCGTCCGGGCCTGCTCCCGCATGTTCTGGTAGAGCTGGGCGGTCTCGATGGCGCTGGCCAGGAACCCCGCCAGCGAGGTCATCAGGGTCTCGTGCTCGTCCGTGAAGTGGTGCGGCTCGAAGCTGCCGATGTCGAGCACGCCGACGGTGCGGTCCTTGGTGGCGAGCGGCACCACCAGCTCCGAGCGGGTGCGGTCCACGGTCCGGATGTAGCGGTGGTCCTCCAGGACGTCGCCCACGCGCACCGCCCGCCCGGACTTCGCCACGGTGCCGACCAGCCCCTGCCCCATGCCGAACCGCCAGTGCTCCGCAATCTCGGGCGGAATCCCGGACGCCAGCTCGAAGCGCAGCTCGCGGCCGAGGTCGTCGAGCAGGAGGACACAGAAGTAGTCGTGCCCGAGCACGCCGTACAGGACATCGGCCATCCGGGCCAGCCCGACACGCAGCTCGGAAGCCCCGTTGAGCTCCTGGATCGCCGCCAGGAGACACGAGGTCATGTCCCCGGGCAGGAGGGGGCACTGCGCCGGCTCTTCACTCGCGCTCGGAGCTGCGTTCGTGGTCACCTCGATCTGTTCCATGGGAACCTCTCCCTGACTTTACCAGATTGCATAGAATGGGCGCATGAAGAGCACGCTACCGGTCCTGACGTTCGCCCTGCTCCTGGCCGCCTGCGGCGGCGGCTCCGAAGCGCCGGAGGGAGCCGCGATCGATCCGGCGCGCCTGAATGCCTGCGAGCTGTTCACCGTCCAGGACGCCCTGCAGTTCAACGGCGGACGGTCCGTGGCGCCCAGGAGCAGCACGTTCGACGACGCCTCCCGAAGCGGCACCTCCCTGACCTGCTCCTTCAACACCGCGGTCTCGACCCCCGACCAGCCGCAGGTGCTGGGGCTGGAGATCAAGCCGGCGCGCTCGCCCGAGGCTGCGGCCCGCAACCTGGAGAGCAGCCGCGCCATGCTGAAGCGCCTGGCCGGCGGCGAGATCCAGGAAGTCCCCAACCTGGGCGAGAAGGCCATGTTCGCCGGCGGCTCGCTCAACCAGCTCCACGTGCTCAAGGGCAACCTGGTGCTCGTCGTCACCGCGCAAACCGACAACCAGCCCAGGTCGCTCTACCTCGCCAAGCTGATCGCGCAGCGGGTGCTCGAGCGGCTCGAGGGTGCCCCAGGCGCCCAGGGCGCGCCAGTTGGGGCTCAGCCGCCCGGCTGACCTTGCTCCTCCCGGTTTCGGGTAATCAGATAGTCCAGGGCGATGGCCACCCCCTTGCGCAGGGGCAGCGACACCCCGATCACCAGCACGGCTGCCACCATCACCAGGAGCTGCCCGACCCAGAGCACCCGGGGCCGGAGCAGGAACATGATGACCACGATCGTCCCGGTCAGCCCGGCCGTGCTCATGTACATGAAGAACCAGGTGTCACCGCTGCGCGCCTCGATGTCCAGCCCGCAGACGGCACAGCGCTCGTGCAGGTGGTTCCATCCCTGGAACATCGGCGCCTTGCCGCAGCGCGGGCAGCGCCCCCTCATCCCGCGGACCAGTGCGGTCCGGAAGCCCGGCCTCTCCACGAGAGGAGCATAGCGCGTGGACACGATGTAACCGTTCTCATAGACTCCGTCGCGTCATGAGTCAGGGCGCCCAGGATGGAGTCAACTTCCCCCAAGGCTTCCTCTGGGGAGCGGCGACCTCCGCCTACCAGATCGAGGGCTCGCCCCTCGCGGACGGCGCCGGCCCCAGCATCTGGCAGCGCTTCTCCCATTCGCCCGGACTGGTGAAGAACGGCGAGAACGGCGACGTGGCCTGCGACCACTACCGCCGCTACGAGGACGACGTCCGCCTGATGCGCGATCTCGGCCTGAACGCCTACCGCTTCAGCGTCTCCTGGAGCCGCGTCCTCCCCGAAGGCAAGGGCCGGGTGAATGAGCGCGGGCTCGACTTCTACCGCCGCCTGGTCGACGCGCTGCTCGCGAACGGCATCCAGCCCGCCGTCACTCTCTACCACTGGGACCTGCCCGCGGCGCTCGACGACCGAGGCGGCTGGCTCAACCCGGACATCGCAAACTGGTTCGCCGACTACTCCGAGGTGATGTTCAAGGCGCTCGACGACCGGGTGGAGATGTGGTCGACCCTGAACGAGCCCTGGGTGGTGGCCGACGGCGGCTACCTCCACGGCGTGCTCGCGCCCGGGCACAAGAACCTCTTCGAGGCCCCCATCGCCTCGCACAACCTGCTGCGCTCCCACGGCTCCGCGGTCCAGGCCTACCGCGCCGAAGGCAGGCACCGCATCGGGATCGTCTTCAACATCGAGCCCAAGGACCCCGCGTCCGACCGTCCTGAAGACTTGGCGGCCACGGCCCGCGCCGACGCCTACATGAACCGGCAATATCTCGACCCGGTGATCCACGGCCGCTATCCTGAGGAGTTGAAGGAGATCTTCGGCGAGGCCTTGCCCGACTTCCCGCAGGCGGACCTGGACCTCATCCGCCAGCCCATCGACTTCCTCGGCATCAACTACTACACCCGGGCCGTCACCTGTCACGATCCGCAGTGCCTGCCCGTCCGCGCCGGCCGCGTGCGCCAGCCGCGCCACGTCTATACGGAGACGGACTGGGAGGTCTACCCGCCCGGCCTCACCAACACTCTGGTCTGGGTCAAGGCCAACTACGGCGACCTGCCGCTCTACGTCACCGAGAACGGCGCCGCCTTTTACGACCCGCCCACCGTAAACGGCAGCGAGCTCTCCGACCCGCTCCGTGTCGAGTACCTGTGGACGCACCTGCTGGCCGCCCATGACGCGATTAAAAAGGGTGTGAACCTGCGCGGCTACTTCGCTTGGTCGCTCCTGGACAACTTCGAGTGGAGCCACGGCTACTCGAAGCGCTTCGGCATCGTCCACGTGGATTTCGAGACCCAGCGCCGCACGCCCAAGGCGAGCGCCCTGCTCTACTCCGAAGTGATCCGCACGCGCGGCGCCTGCCTCTGAGCTATGGGGAGAACATCTTGGCCGCGGCTCCCATGATGGAGTCGATGTTGAAGTACACCTCCTGCGTGGCCTTGGTTTCGGGATTCACACCCTTGAGCAGGTCGTACGCGTGGCCCGCGTCGTCGTTCAGCAGGCTCTGCTCTGCCACCTGCAGGCCGAGATGCCCCATCGTGGCGTACTCCTCGGAGACTGTGATTACCACGTACGCGGTCCCGGTCGTCTTGCCGTCGCCAGACTTGAGGATCGAGTCGAGGACGCCGTCCACCACATAGCGATGGTGCGCCGCCGCGGCCTTGTCGCCGCGCTCTTCAGCCACCCTTGCGGCGGCGGTGTGGGCCTCCAGGTCGAGGTAGCTCACGGCGAGCACCTGCTGAGCCACCGCCTGCGCACGCTCCAGCTTCCCGTCGCGGACGAGCGCCAGCGGATTCTCCTTCACGTCGAGGCCGTACGGCTCGTAGTCGTCGAGCTGGGTCTGGAGTTGTCTCATTCTGGTGAAATCCACCGACGCATCGGACTTCTTGACCCTTTCGAGCAGCGCCTGGAACTCCTCCTGAGGGGCTGGTTGCGCGCTCGCCTGGGCCGCCAGCAGGACGGCGACGATCAGGACGGAAATGGATTTCGAGGACATGGCCTCCTCCTTCGATAGGATCATGCTCTCTTTAGACACACCAGGAGGCCGGAAGGTTCCTGGATGACCTGCGAATGAACGTCAGCGCCCTCGACCTCGCAATCCTCGTGGCCTACATGGCCGGCATGGTCCTGCTCGGCTCGTGGCTGGGCCGGGGGGCTCGCGACGTGGCCGAGTATGCGGTCGGGGGCCGCGACCAGTCCTGGTGGCTGATCCTCTTCTCCATCATCGCCACCGAGACCAGCGCCGTCACGTTCCTGAGCATCCCGGGCTTCGCGTACGAGCGGGACTTCACCTGGATCCAGATCGCGCTCGGCTTCGTCGTCGGGCGCTTCGTGGTCGCCTTTCTGCTGCTGCCCGAGTACTTCAAGGGCACCCTCTTCACGTCGTACGAGGTTCTCCATCGCCGGTTCGGCGGCGCCACCAAGCAGACCGCGTCGGTGCTGTTCATCCTGACCCGCAGCCTCGCCGACGGCCTGCGGCTCTTCCTCTCCGCGCTCGTGCTCCAGGAGATGACCGGCATCTCCATCCCCTGGGCCGTTGCGGCGCTGGGGATCACGACGGTCGTCTACACCTACCTCGGCGGCATGCGCGCAGTGCTGTGGACCGACCTGATCCAGTTCTTCCTCTACCTCGCCGGAGCGCTGATCGCCCTCGCCGCAATCCTGGGCCGTCTTCCCAGCGGCTGGGGCCAGCTCGTCGACATGGGACAGGCCGCC
>DASUNJ010000621.1:0-11222 GCA_036277235.1 Thermoanaerobaculia bacterium
TTCCGCCAACGCTGCCAGTGCTTGACCATGGCCCAGGGGACCAGGATCCACCAGCAGAGGAGGATGGCCCACAGGCCGAAGCCGGGCCGGTTGGCCATGGTCAGGAAGGTGTTGTTGCCGAAGATGTTGTCGTTGATCAGGTAGGTCCAGGTCGAGGAGGGGCCGCGCAGCCCCTCCCGGTCCCAGTCGACGCCGTCCGCCGTGATCTCGATCCTCTCGAAGACCTCGACGATCGTCTCGTCGATCCGCTCCAGGAGGGCTTCGAACCCGGCTCCCGCGGTGCGGTAGAACTCGGCGAAGGGGTCCTGGCCGCCGAGCTGGACCAGATGGACCTCGTCGCGCACCGCCTGCATTTCTGCGATGTGATCGCTCCAGCAGCGGTCGATCGTGACGAGCGTGATCCGCCGCTCGATCTCCTTGAGCAGCTCCTCGCCATACGCGGAACAGAGCTGCGTCCAGCGGGCGGGGCTGCGCTCCGCCAGCAGCTCTTGCGGTTGGCCTTCGAGGACCTCCTGCCGCCAGGCCTGGAGCTCGCCGCGCTGGTGCTCGAGGATCTGCCAGTAGGAGAGCAGCCGCTTGCGCAGGTCGCCGTGCTGCCCCTCGACGATGCGCTGCACGCGGGCGACCTCGCGCCGGACCGCCGGGTGATCGACGGTCCCTACAGCTTCTCCTGTCCTCAGGCTCTGGAGAAGCTTTGAAGGCAGCAGGCGCTCGATGCCGCAGCGCTGCAGCAGGCTGTCCTCCAGGCTGATGATGAAGCGGGACGAGCCGGGATCGCCCTGGCGACCGGCCCGGCCCCGCAACTGGTCGTCGATGCGCCGGCTCTCGTGGCGGTTGGTGCCGAGAACGTAGAGCCCGCCGAGCGCGAGCACCTCTTCGCCGCCGAGCCGAATGTCGGTACCGCGGCCCGCCATGTTGGTGGAGATCGTGACCGCGCCCAGGGCTCCGGCCTCGGCCACGATCGCGGCCTCCTCGGCGTCGTTCTTCGCGTTGAGCACCCGGCAGGCGATCCCCGCCTGGCGCAGATCGGCGGCGAGGCTCTCCGACTCTTCGACGCTGACGGTGCCCACCAGGATCGGCCGGCCGGTCGCATGCGTAGCGGCGATCTCGTCGAGCAACGCCTTCCGTTTCGTTTCACGGGTGGCATGGATCACATCGGGGTGATCGACGCGGATGCAGGGCCGGTTAGGCGACACCTCCACCACTTCGAGGTCGTAGATATCCGCCAGCTCCCTTGCGGCGGGCTTCGCCGTGCCGGTCATGCCGCAGAGCCGCGGGTACTTGCGCAGGAAGTGCTGGACGGTGATCGAGCCGAAGATCTTCCCCTCCGGCTGCCAGCGCAGGCCCTCCTTGGCTTCCAGCGCGGCTTGCAGCCCGTCGGGCCACTGGCGGTTCTCCGCGACCCGGCCGGTCAGCTCGTCGACCAGCTCGATCCGGCCGCCGCGGACGATGTAGTCCACGTCGCGCTTCAATAGGGCCTCGGCGTGCAGGGCGTTGCGCAGCTCGGCCTGCAGCCGGACGTTATCTCCCTCGAATAGGTTGCCGGAGCCCAGGAGCTTCTCGGCGCGGTGCATTCCGCGGTCGGTCAGGAAGATGTTGTACGCGTACTCGTCCGTGTCGTAGTCGGCTCCCCGCACCATCTGGCGGGCGATGGCGGCCAGGCGCCCGAGATCGACTCCGATCTCCTCGAGGGTGCCGGCGATGACCAGCGGGATGCGCGCCTCGTCGATCAGGATCGAATCGGCCTCGTCCACCAGCCCCAGGTGGAAGGGCCGGTGCACCTGCTCGGCCGGATCGAGGCAGAGGCCGTCGCGCAGAAGGTCGAAGCCGGCTTCCTTGACGGTGAGATAGGTGACGTCGCAGCGGTAGGCCCGGTGCCGTTCCGCTGTGGAGAGCCCTTCCTGGATGCAGCCGACGGTGAGCCCGAGGCGCTCGTAGACGGGTCCCATCCACTCGGCGTCGCGGCGGGCCAGGTAGTCGTTGTAGGTGAGGACGTGCACGCCGCGGCCGGCCAGGGCGTTCAAGGCCACGGGAGCGACGGCCGCCAGCGTCTTGCCCTCGCCGGTCTGCATCTCGACCAGCTTTCCCTGGTGAAGTCCGATGCCGGCGAGCACCTGGACGTCGTAAGGCCGCTCGCCCAGCACCCGGCGGGCGTTCTCGCGCACCAGGCTGAAGACGTCCGGGAGGAGGCTGTCGAGCGCCGCGCCGTCGAGGGCTTGACGGCGGAGGCTCGCCGCACGCTCCCTCAGCTCCAGGTCTCCAGCCCGGGCCAGATCCGCTTCGCGGGCGTTGATGGCTTCCAGCATGGCTCGCCGTGAGTTTACCCGGTGAGCTGCCGTGCGGCTGAAATTCCGCTCCTCTTTTTGACACTACCCTTCAGAGTGCTCTGAAACAGGTCCTCAGGGAGGGTTGGCTGATGACACGAATTTCCATCCTGGACAGGGCGCTGCTCCTCCTGGCCGCTCTCGTCCTGCTCCCGGGCATGGCGGCGGCCTGCTGCACGGCCATCATCTGTCCCTACTGCATCTCCTCCAGCAGCAGTTGCGTGTGCGGCAGCGAGACGCCCGTGTGCAATGCGTTCGGCTGCAACTGCAACAACGAGTGCGGGGCCTTTGCCGCGGGCACGGACCTCAAGTGCTACGCCTCCATTTCCTGCGACTCGGACGCCAAGGCTCGCTTCGACGAGGTGGACGGCGACAAGGACGGCACGATCTCCAAGGACGAGGCCTGGATCTGGGCCAGCAAGCAGAAGAACCCGCTGAACTTGAGCAAGAGCGATCTGCCGGAGATCCTCCTGGCCGCGGAGCCGAAGCCGCAGGAGGTCGTGAGCGCCGCATTCGACAAGGCCGACGCGGATGGCAACGGGACGATTTCGCCGGCCGAGTTCGACAGCAGCCTCGACGAGCCCGCCAATTGAAGTCTTGGAGTAGAGCTCAGCGGCGGCCGACCGCGTCGTCGACGAACTGCGCCAGGCGGCCCCGCTCCTGCACGTCGAGCACCTCGCCGAGCCACGCCTGCAACGCCTCGGGCTCGCGGAAGACGCGCCGGTCCGGGTGGTTCGAGTTGCGGATCACCCGCTCCACCTGGAGGGCGAAGACCGCGCTGTCGCGGATCAGGAAGGCGGTCCGCTCGAGCTGCGGGGAGACCGCGGAGAGGAGCTGAATCAGGGCCTCGGCGACCGGCACGGGGAAGACATCCGCCTGCAAAAGATCCACGGCCCCGACGTACTTGCGGGCCAGCCGCTTGATGATGGCGTGGTGCTCGCCGACGAACTGCCGCACCTCGTCGAGGGTCAGCGGGCTCGCGAACCGCACCTCCACCAGCCTTCCCACCACGTTCTGGGCCTTGTGCATGCCTCCTCCTGTGCTTGCAGACGGTCCGGTAGTCTATCCCCTTTCGCGGTCATGGGCCGGTGCATGTTAGGATTCCGCGAGCTTTCCTGCCGATGGACCGCACCTCGATCGCGATGCAATTCTCAGCCGCCCGGCATCACTCTTTCCGTAAGAGGGGGAATTCCCCCTGGACGATCCGGAAGGAGGAGAGCCGATGCTGGCCGAAGTCGTCACCGCCCGAAGCCGGGGCGTGGAATGGAGCGAGGAGACGACACCCCACGGGTCGATCGTCCGGCTTCACTTCCCGCCGCGGCCGGAGGCTCCGGCCATGACGAGCGTCGGCGAGACCTCCCCGGCCGATCTCGTGCGGCGGATCCGCAGCGGCGATCCGCGGGCCGAGGAGGAGCTGATCGCCCGCTTCGGGGAGGGCCTGACCTTCCTGTTGCGGCGCTGGACGCGCGGCCACTCCGATGCCGAGGACCTCTATCAGGAGACTTTCCGTCTGGGCCTGGAAAAGGTCCGTCGCGGCGAAGTCCGCGATCCGGAACGGCTCGCCGGGTTCCTGCGCTCCCTGGCGCGCAACCTGAGCATCGAGCACTACCGGAAGGCGGCCCGCCGGGGGTCGAGGGAAGAGGAGATCGAGACCGCCGCCGACGTGAGCAACCCCGACACCGGCCAGCTCGGGCAGCTCCTGCGCAAAGAGAAGGTGAACCTGGTCCGCCGGCTCCTCGAGGAGCTCGGCTCCGAGCGCGACCGCCAGATCCTCTTCCGCTTCTACATCGCCGAAGAGGACAAGGAGAGCATCCGCTCCGACCTGGGCCTCACCGCCCCTGAATTCAACCTGGTCCTGTTCCGGGCCCGCCGCCGCTACAAGGACCTGTACGAGAGGCATGCCCAACTGGGCACGCCGCGGGAGTGAGCCATGGACCATCGGCGTATCGAAGAGCAGAACGTCGCCGAGCTGTACGTGACCGGCCGCCTGTCCCCCGAGGACGAGGAGACCTTCGAGAGCCATCTCCTGGAGTGCTCCGAGTGCCGCGAGAGCGTCGGCTGGGCGGATGACCTGCGCACCTCCATCCGCGCCGTCGCGGCCGAGGATGCCGCTCGCGCCTCCGTCCAGCTCGGGTTTCTCGCCTGGGTCTCCCGGCGTACCCGTACCGCCCGCGCCGGCCTCCTGATGGCCGCGCTGCTCACCGTGGCCGCCCTGCCCGCTTGGCTGCAAGCCGACCGTTCGAGGCTGGCCCGCGAGCTGTCCGTGGCTAAAGCTGAGGCTGAGCGTCCGGCAGCCCCGGCGTCTGCGCCTGCCGCTCCCGCGACCGTCCCTGCCGCGCCTGACACCTCGGAGCTGGAGAAGCTGGCCGAGGAGAACCGGCTGCTGGCAGAGCAGCTTCGCGACTCCCGCGAGCAGCTCGCCCAGGTCGACGAGCCGCAGATCAACACGCCCATCGTCTCCCTCGGTGCGGTGCGCGGCGAAGACGACACCACGGTCGAGCTCGGGCCGTCGCCCGTGCCCATCCTCCTCTCCCTGGAGCTCCCGCAGGTCGAGTACGACACCTACCGGGTGACCCTGCTCGACAACAGGAACAAGACCGTGTGGCAGGAAAATGGGCTCGAGCCCACGGCGAGCGAGACGCTCACCATCCTCTTCCCCTCCGAGCGTCTGAAGGCGGGGACGTCGTATCGCTTCCATCTGGAAGGGATGGAGCCCGGCGGCCGCGCCGTCGACGTAGGCTACATCTCCTTCCGCGCCGTCAAGGGATGAAGCGCCGCGGCCCGCTGGCCGGGCTGCGGGTGATCGACGCCTCCCGCGTCCTGGCCGGTCCCTACCTCGCCATGCTCCTCGGCGACCTGGGCGCCGACGTCGTCAAGATCGAAAAGCCGGACGGCGGCGACCAGACCCGCGGTTGGGGACCGCCCTTCGTGGGTCCCCCTGAAGCGCAGGTCAGCGCCTACTTCGTCTCCGCCAACCGGAACAAGCGCTCGGTGGCGCTCGACCTCAAGAGCCCCGCCGGCCGCCAGGTTTTCCGCAAGCTGCTCGCTACGGCCGACGTCCTGGTCGAGAACTTCCTCCCCGGGGAATGGACGAAGCTGGGCTTCCGCACCTCCAACTTCCGCCGCGGGAATCCACGGCTCGTCCACGCCTCCATCACCGGCTACGGCAGCGGGCCGGACGCCGACCGTCCCGCCTACGACGTGATTCTCCAGGCGGAATCCGGGCTCATGTCGCTCACCGGGTACGGAGAGGGGGAGCCGGTGCGGGTGGGAATCGCGGTGATCGACTTCCTCTCGGCGCTCTACGGGCTCTCGGGAGTCCTCGCTGCCCTCGTGGAGAGGGGCGTGACGGGGCGCGGCCGGCGCGTCGAGGTCTCGATGATCGACGCGGGCACCGCCTTCCTTTCCTACGCGGCCCAATCCTGGCTCGCGGACGGCCGCCAGCCCCCCGCCCTCGGCTCGCGCCATCCGAACCTCGCGCCGTACCAGGCCCTCCCCACGCGGGATGGCTGGTTCCTGGTCGGCGTCGGCAGCCAGGACCAGTGGCGGCGCTTCTGCCAGGCGATCGGCCGGCCGGAGATCGAAACCGATCCGCGCTTCGCGGCCAACGCCGACCGGGTCCGCAACCGGGCAGAGCTCGACGAGCTCCTCGCCGGCATCTTCAGAGAGCGGCCCTCGGCGGACTGGGACCTGGCGATGAGAGCCCACCGCATCCCCGCCGCGGCGCCCACCTCGGTCGGCGAATCGGTGGAACGGGCGCGGGTTCGGGGTCAGCTCATGCCTCTCGGCGACCTCTTCACCCTGGCGGCCCCCTATCTCTTCGACGGCGAGCGCCCGCGGCCCTCCCTCCCGCCGCCCGCCCTCGGCGAGCACACGGAAGAGATCCTCAGAGAGCTAGAACTTTAGGCCCGGTCGTGCGTTCTACAAGGAATGAGGCCAAGACTCGCCGTTCTCGCCTTTCTGATCGCATCCACCTCCCAAGCCGCTCCACTCGCCACCGAGCTGCCGCGGCTGATCAAGACAGTCGAGATCCCCGGAGCCTCCATGGCCGTGATCCGCGACGGCAAGGTCGATTGGGTGGGCGCGGCCGGCGTGATCGCGCCGGGGAGCACGGTCCCGGTGCGGACCGACACCGTCTTCCGCGCCGCCTCCCTCACCAAGCCGGTCTTCGCCTACATCGTCTTCAGGCTGGCCGACCGCGGGGTCATCGACCTCGACGCTCCGCTCGCCGGCTACATCCCCTATCCGCGGGTCGAGCACGACGAGCGCCACAAGAAGATCACGGCGCGCATGGTCCTCTCCCACACGACCGGCTTCCCCAACTGGGCCTGGGGACAGGACCACATCCCCTTCCGGTTCACGCCGGGCGAGGCTTGGGGCTACTCCGGCGAGGGCTTCGTCTACCTTCAGAAAGCCGTCGAGAAGATCACCGGCATGAAGCTCGAGGACCTCGCCCGCCGGGAAGTCCTCGATCCTCTCGGCATGAACCGGAGCCGTTTCGTCTGGGACCCTGCGCTCGAAGGCAACACCCCCACCGGCATCAACGCCCAGGGAGGATCGGAGCCCTTGCCCAGGGAGAAGGAGGCGAACGCCGCCGGAAGCCTGGTCACCACGGCCGAGGACTATGGCAAATTCCTCGCCGCCCTCCTGGAAGGCCGCGGCCTCAAGCCGGAGAGCCGGGAAGCCATGTTCAAGCCCCGGATGCAGGTGCAATCCAGGTTTGGCGAACCGGAGTCGCCCAAGCAGCCGGGCGTCTTCTGGGGCGTGGGTTGGGGCCTCGAGCAGGCGGAGGGCGTGGACACCTTCTGGCACTGGGGGCACGAGAACGCCTGGCGCGCCTTCACCGTCGTGCGCCGGGACGGCAAGGCCGGATTCGTCTACTTCGCGAACAGCCACGAAGGCCTGTCCATCGCAAAGGACCTGTCTGCCCTCGCCGTCGAAGGTCCCCGGCCATCGCTCGCCTGGCTCACCGAATATGAGCAGCACGACGACCCGCGCCGGGCAACCCGTAAGGCCCTCGACCTCGCCTTCCGCGAAGGGATCGAGGCCGGAGCCCGCCGCTATCGAGAGTTGCGGCCCGGGCATGAGATGGCCGAAAACCTTGCCGACCTGATGGCGCAACAGAACCGGCAGCAGGAAGCCATCGCCCTCCTCCGCGCCGCTCTGGAGAGCGAACCCAACGAAGCCGGTCTCCGCTTCCGGCTCAGCCGGGTCCTCATGGGGACCGGCGAGCTCCAAGCCGCCCTCTCCGAATTCGAGAGCGGGGTGAAGCTCGATCCGAAATTCCAGTGGCCTGACATCAGGAAGTGGCTCCGCGAAGGGATCGACGCCAAGCCGGTGACTCTCCCCGAAGAGGCGTTACGGCCTTTTGCCGGGGCGTATGGCTCGCGCATCGTCACCTTGGAGGGCGGCAGCCTTCACTACCAGCGCGAGGGGAGGCCCAAGTACCGTTTGATCCCGATCGGCCCGACGCTTTTCGCCTTCGAGGGAAACGGCAGCGTCCGCGTCCACTTCGCGGAGGACGGGAGCAAGCTGACGATCCTCGAGGACGACGGGGAGAAGACTGAATCGGCGCGGACGCCTAGTGCCCCTCCCCCTCAACCGTGATCCAGGGAGCCAGGAAGAAGATCGCGGCCATGATCGCGTAGCCGGCGACCCACGGCCACGCGGGGGTGAGGGAGACCACCGTATCCGCCGGGGTCCACACGTACGAGTGCATCAATCCGAGCGCGGAGAGGGCCGCCGCCGCCAGGCACCACAGGGCCGCAACCCGGAAGCGGCGCTCCAGGATTCCCACCGTCGCCGCCGAGAGGATCATGGCCGTAAAGATGAATCCCTGCTCCAGCGCGAAGATGCCGTGGATCCAGGTATCCGAGGCGAGATACGCCTGGACCAGTGACTCCGAGAACGGCGCTCCGCCGGGAGTCCCCATCCCCGCAGCGCGCAAGCTGTTCTTGGCGATCAGGGCACCCCAGGCGGCTACTCCAGGCAGCAGGCCCACGACCACGGCTGGAGCGTGCTCGCGAGGAGTCGCCTGGAACGCCTGCGCCGTGATGACCAGTCCGATCCAGAGGACGATCGCCATGCCGGCGTCGATCGGGATCGCCCAGGAGATGTAGGCGAGAGTGCCGGTCAACCCCACCAGCGCAAAGAACACTCCGTTCAGGACCGAGTACCCTGCCCGCGCGCCCATGGCCTTCCACCCGGGATGCCCGATGTAGATCGTGGTTGGAAAGCAAGAGCCGAAGAACGCGCCAGCCAGGGTGCCAATGCCGTTGACCGCCAGCGAAGACCGCGTCTCATAGGAATCCCCCGCCGCCTCGGCCGACTCGATGTTCTGGAGCGAGCCCACCACATTGAACAGACCCATGGGCAGGATGACCGAGAGGTAAGCGACCATGTCGTGTCCGAGGGAGCCGAACAAATGCCCCAGGACCGGCACCGGAGGGAAGAATCCGGCCCCGCCCTCTGGAAGCGGCCCTGTCGGAGCGATGCCGGTGATCCAGGCGATCGCCGTGCCCAGCGCGACCGCGACCAGCCCGCCGGGGAGCCCGCCCTTGAACCTTACCCGTCCGAAGTAGGTCAGAAGGATGATCGCGAGCGTCGTGAACCCGATGAGAGGCCGGGCGAAGGTCCGGAACAGGAACCCGATTGAGATAAAGGTCAGCGCGATCCCAGCCAAAGTCGAGAGCAGGGCCGCCCGAGGAGTCGACCGCCGCACCCGCTCGGCCACAAAAGCCCCGAAGAGCTCGATGAGCCCCGATCCAAAGCAGGCCACGAGCCCCGCCACCCAGGCCGCCCGCACCGGGTCCGGATGCCCCACGGCTTGCGCCGCCAGCTTCGCCGGCAGCATGACCAGGAACACATAGGCGAACAGCGAGACCGTGTTGATCCCATAGGGAAGGGCGCAAACGTCGGTCCGTCCCGTGGCCCGGGCCAGCCGCATGGCCTGCCACGAGTAGTAGAGGTTGCCGACGACCAGCGACAGCGCCGCACCGGGCAGGATCCGTCCATAGACCAGCTCGGCCGGGAACCCGAGCACTCCCCGGCAGAGGGCGTCGATCAGGAGGAACTGAACCAAATTGTCGAGCGCGAGCCCGAAGAATCCGTCGACGTCGCCACGGACCATCCAGCGCATGGGGTCTCCTTCCTCCGTCCAGTTTGAGGCGGAGGAAGGTTATCCGAAGTCAGGGGGCCGGGGGAGGGGCATAGGAGCTAACTTTGGAGGGGAGGAGGGGACCCACCCTCCAGGCACGGAGAGGTCTCTGCGTCTCATGCCCTGCTCGCAGAGCGTGCGACAGGCTGACGGGATCTAACTCTCCAGATCTCCCCCATTCTAATTCACCAAGAAGACTCATGAGATTTTCCACGTTCTTTCCTCAAGACGCGAAAACCTCCAACCAGACAGTCTAGAATCATCGGTCACGGCCCGTTGAACGCCGACACCTCCTTGGAGGGTCTGAGATGGTCGTTGAATCTGTCGTCGTCCCCTTCCCCAGCCGCTCTCAACAACCGGCCCCCGCTTCCCCTGACCCCGCATCCCGCGGCCGGGCTATCCTCGAAACCCAATACCTCCTCATCCAGAAGAAGCTCCATCACTTGAGCCGACGCAGCGGACTGCCCGAGCACGAGGCCGAAGAGTTCCGTTCATGGGCATTGTTCAAACTGGTCGAGGACGACTCCCGCGTGCTCGCGAGCTGGGAGGGACGCAGCGCCTTCCCGACCTTCCTCACCGTCGTGCTCGGCAACCTGATGCAGGACTACGAGCGGCGGCGGGTCAGCGAGGAGGAGCTTCTTCGGATTCCCGTCGACGGGCAGGTCGAGAGCCGAATCGAGGACGCCGAGCGCTCCCGCACCGAGGAACAGCTCCGGGTGCTGCTGGCTCCCCTGCTACAGTCGCTCCCAGCCGAGGACCGCCTCCTCCTCAAGCTCCACTACTGGGACGGTTTCAGCATGGCCGCCATTTCCTCTCTCCTGGGACGGCCTCAACGGGAGCTGTACTCCGTAAGGGAGCAGCTCTGCGGCCGGGATGGTTTTTCCCTCGGCGAGGCCGTCGAGCGCATGCGGAGCGAGCACGGGGTTTTCCTGTCCCGGGCCGAACTCGAGCGAATGGTGGCCTCGCTCACCCGGCGGGCGGAGCGACGGCGGGGCAGCGAGGCGGAGCTTCTTCGGATTCCGGTCAACGGTCAGGTCGAGAGCCGGGTCGAGGAGGCCGAGCGCTCCCGCATTGAGGAACAGCTCCGGGTGCTGTTGGCTCCCCTGCTCCGGTCGCTCCCAGCCGAGGACCGCCTCCTCCTCAAGCTCCACTACTGGGACGGTTTGAGCGTGGCCGCCATTTCCCCTCTCCTGGGACGGCCTCAACGGGAGCTGTACTCCGTAAGGGACAAGTGCCTGAAGATGATCCGACGCAACCTGGAGGAGGCAGGGTTGAGCCCAGAGCGGGTAAGGGCGCTCCTCGGCTGCTCTCGAGACGGCGCTGCCCGACCGGATCCTTGAGCAACCAGGAGGAGTACCTGCGGATGTCTCCCGCGCATGCGCCCTCCGGGGTCAAGAAAGGCTTCGGCCCGCAGCAGCAGCCCCTCGCGGGCGCCTGCGCCGATGAGGGACCGCCGGTTTCCCCGGGAGCGGAGTGAGCTTCCGGAGGAGGGGCCGCCGCTGTAGGCGCTCACCCCCGGGCGCCTGCCGCTCGGCCTTCACCGTCCGCGCTCGACCTTCAGCGCGTTCCGCTCACCCTCCGGCGGCTGCCGCTGAGCCTCCAGCGGCTGCCGCTCGACCTCTAGCGCGTCCCGCTCACGCTCCAGCGCGCCGCGCCGGGGCTCCAGCGCGCGCCGCCCGACCTCCGGCGGACGCGCCCGGCCTTCGTGCGCAGCCGCCCGAGGTCCAGCGGCAGCCGCTGGA
>DASUNJ010000622.1:0-5462 GCA_036277235.1 Thermoanaerobaculia bacterium
CCGCCAACTTCCAGGATCGACCTCGAAGGGAACGAGGCGCAACCGACCGGCGTGAGCGGCGGGCTCACGGGCAGCGGAGGTCAGACTGGAGATCAGGCACAGGTGGGACCACCTGGTAGGTAACCAGCCGCTTATCTCACAGCCGTGGACTCCAAGATCGCGCGAAACCGGGGGTCATCCCGGTAGGCCTGCAAAACTAGGTCGTTGCGGAGGTCCTCTCGCGGATAGCCTTCTTCAATGGCGCGCCTGAGGTAGGTATAGACCTCTTCCCGGTGACCTGCCATGGCATGGATCTGAGCAAGCCGGAAGAGGAAGCTGCTCTGATTCGGCATGGCGGCCATGGCTTCCTGGATATTGCGCAGGGCCTCGTCGTAACGTCCGAGCTTGGCGGCGCAGAAGGACCGGATGTACAGGAGATGGGCTCGCGAGCCTCCCAGGGCAAGCGCGCGATCAAAGCCGCTCAGGGCAGTCTCGTACCATCGGCGGGCTTCGTCCTTCTGGCCAACCTTTTCATACGATTCGGCCAGGTTGCGCGCCGTAATGGGATCGGGCTCCAGCCGATAGGCCTCGTTCAGGACTTGGATGGCCTCAGGCGTGCGGTCCAGATTGATATAGACGAGAGCCAGGCTGTTGGCTGAGCGAGGGTCACCAGTATGCTCGTATACCTCCCGAAACAGGCGGAGGGCGTCAAGGTAGGCGCCACGGTCCAGGTACATTGCTGCAAGGTTGTGCTTGGCGGTCGGATGATCGGGGTCGTAGGCGAGCACTTTGCGATACTCGACCGCCGCCTCGTCGAAGCGGCTGGAACTCTTGAGCCTGAATGCGAAGGCCAGCCGCGCGCGCAGGTATCCTTGTCCGACGTCGACGCCGTGTTGAAGCTCTTTCAAACCCTCGTCCTGCCGCCCCTGAACCATGAGCGCCTCGCCCAGCATCGTGTAGCCGCGATCGAAATCCGGGCCAAGCTCCACCGCCTTGCGTGCCGCTGATTCGGCCTCTTTCGGCTTGCCATCCAGCAGCAGGAGCCTGGCCTGCGCCACCCACGGCATGGGCTCATCAGGCGCGCGTGTGACCGCGTCCTCAACCAGCCAGCGGATCTCCTGCCGCCGGCTCGGCGCTGGAAACTGGGATTCCAAGCGGCACAGCAAGGCGGCGAGCTGCGCCTTGATCAAAGGATTCTCGGGATTCAGCACCAGGGCTTTCCGGTAGGTGCTCTCGGCATTGCCGAGAATACGTTTCGTATCACCCCGCCATTCCTGGCGGTCTCCCTGCTCCATCAGCCGCTCCACCTCGGGCGAAAAGTCCCAACTCTGCTTCTTCCAATACCAGACGCCCAGGGCAACACCGAACACCACCAGCGCGGCCAGCCCTCCGGCGAGCCACTTCCAGGACCTGGATCTACGACGCCGGGCATGGACCGGCTTCCGCCGGGTCACCTCGCCGTCCGCATCCAATGGCACGCCCGCCAGATCCGCCTCCAACTCCTCGGCAGTCTGGTATCGAGCCGCCGCCTCCTTTGACAGTGCCCGATCGATCACCGCGGCCAGCTCGGCAGGGACATCCCCCTCTAATGGCCGCGGCGGCTGGTTCAGGATCGCGTAGATCACTGCCTGCTCGTACTCGCCGCCGAACGGGATACGCCCGGTCACCATCTGGTAGAGCACGACCCCGAGCGCCCAGAGGTCGCTGCGCGGATCGACCTTCTCTCCCCGCGTCTGCTCGGGGGACTTATAGGCAGGGGTGCCGGGGGAGGAGCCGAGACGGGTCAGCGTGGTGGCTCCCGCCATCTTGGCGAGGCCGAAGTCGAGGATCTTCACTGTGCCGTCGGGACAAACCACCACATTGGCCGGCTTGACGTCGCGGTGCACGATCTGCCGGCGGTGCGCCGCGGCGAGCCCTTTGGTAATCTGGCAAGCGATCCCCACGGCTTCGGAGAGTGGCAGCGGCCCGCGCTCGAGCTTCTGCTCGAGGGTCTCCCCCTCGTAGAAGGCCAAGGCGAGGAAGACCCGCCCACCCTCGCTCTCGCCCGTGTCGTAGATCGTCGCGACGTTCGGATGGTCGAGCAGGGCCACCGCCTGGGCCTCGCGCAGGAAACGCCGGCGGGCGCTCTGGTCGCGGCAGAGGTCGGCGGGCAGGAACTTGAGCGCCACCACGCGGCCGAGGCGCAGATCCCGGGCCTTGTGGACCTCCCCCATCGCGCCTCCCGCCACCGGCTCCAGGATCTCGTACTGGGCGATCCGGCTGCCGGCGGCGAGCGGCTCCGGAGCGGCGCCACGGGAGACCTCCGCCAGCAACCGGTAGCCCTTCTTCGAGATCGTCTGGATGTATCGCGGGCTCTTCGCCTCGTCGCCGAACGCCTTGCGCAGCTCCCAGATCGCATGGGTCATCACCTCGTCGGAGACGAACGTCTCGTCGCCCCAGACCTCGCGGATCAGGCGCTGCTTGGAGACCACGTCCGGCGCATGACGGGCCAGGCAGGAGAGCACCTCCATAGCGCGCGGCTCGACAGCGACCGAGACTTCCCCCCGTTCCAGCTTCCCCAGCGCGGGGCGTACCCGCCAGTCGGCTACGAAGAAGTCAGGCTCCCAGGAACTTTGCATGCGTACAACTATCTTAGAAGAAAAGGGCGACGGCAGGGCCACAGGCTTGCCCCACGGGGCGAGAGGCTTCGCACGTAGGGCAAGAAGCTCCGCACACAGGGCGAGAGCCTTCGCACGCAGGGCGAGAGGCTCCGCATGCAGGGCGAGAGGCTTGCCCTACGTGATGAGAGGCTTGCCCCACGCAATGAGAGGCTCGCCCTACGCGGTGAGAGGCTTGCCCTACGGGACGAGAGGCTCAGGCTCTTGTGGCCGCCCTCCGGAAGGGCACCCACAAGGGGTGCCCCTACAGGGTTTGATCCTCTTTCCGGCGTGGCAGGACACTAGCTGCCATCGCTCACCCGTGTGCCAGGAACTCCCGCAGATCCCGCCGCACGAACACGCCGGAGGCGGCGAGCAGGGCCAGGCCGCCGCAGACCGCGTAGATCAGGGGGACGTTCTTGCCGGTGAGGTCGCCCACGACACCGCCCAGAACCATGCCGATGGGCATCAGGCCGCCGGTCAGCGTCATCATCACGCTCAGCACCCGGCCGCGCACCTCGCTGGGCGTGGCCATCTGGACCATGCTCAACAGGTAGACGTTGATCACCCCCAGCGCCGCGCCGCCCAGAAAGGCCACCCCGAGCGCGGCCCAGGCGTTGCTCACGAAACCGAGGATGCCGAAGATCAGGGGCGCCAGGATCATGGCCGTGGCGATCCAGCGGCGACGCTCGTCGCCTTTGAGGGGCTTGGCGCCAGCCAGGACGAAACCTGCCACCGAGCCGGCTCCGATGGCCGCAAGCAGGAAGCCGTACCAGCGGGCATCCTTCTTCAGGTAGAGCTCCACGAAGAACGGAAACAGCACCATGATCGGCATGCCGAGGAAGTTGACCACCGACGCGATCAGGGCGAAGTCGCGCAGGCCGGTCTGCTTCCAGAGATAGCGGAAGCCGTCGGCGGTCTCCCGCAGGAACTGGCGGAAGGGGCGGGCCGCGGACGGTCTCGGCACGCTTGCGCGCGGGGGAAGCCGGATCAGGATCGCGCAGAGCGCGGCGAACAGGAAGCTCAGGCCGTTGATCAGGTAGAGGAAGGCCGCTCCCAGAGCCTGGAAGAGCACGCCGCCGATCGCCTGGCCGAGCAGGCTCGAGCCCTGCACCGAGATCTGGTTCAGGGAGTTGGCGGCCGTGATCTTTTCCCGCGGAACGAGATCGGGGATCGCCGCGGTGAGCGCCGGAGTGAAGAACGCGCGCAGGATGCCCAGCAGAGCCGAAACGCCGAACATCAGCGAAATGACGAAGCGGACCGCCGCGGGCTCCAGCCGCTCTACCCGCGGATCGAACATCGCGAAGGACAGTGCGAGGACGGCCGCGCCGCAGAGAAGGTCGCAGATCAGGGCGATGCGGATCCGCGAGTGGCGGTCGGCGAAGGTGCCGCCCACGGGAGCGAGCACCACGCCCGGCAGAAGCGCGGTGAACATGAGGAGCCCCATGAGGCTGGCCGAGCCGGTGGCCCGCAGGAGCCAGGACATCATGGCAATCTGAAACGCCTGGCTGCCGAGCTGGCTGACCGTCTGCCCCTGCCAGAGCAGGAAAAAGTCGCGGTTCCACAACCGCCCACGGTTCAGAACGGTCTCGGGGGCGGGCGGCGGTAGAGGCTGTCCCATGGGGCGGCTAGCTTACGCCGAGATGGGCCACACCCGCTCGCTCACGTAGACCACCAGCTCCACCTTGTGACGCAGGGTGTAGTGCCGGCGGAGGTACTTGCCCCGTAGTCTCCTACGGAGGTCCTGCTCCTGCCCCGGCTCGCAGATCAGCACGTCGCCCTCGGGGTCCTTGGGGACATCCTTCGCATAGAGGACCGCGGTGTAGTCCCGCAGGTACCAGGGGAGCGGCCAGCGGTTGCCCGTGTAGAAGCGGATGGCGAGCCCCGTGCCCTGCGGCGAGCGCTCGGCAGCCCCCTCGATCAGCGCCATCAGGTCCCGCAGATCGCGATTCGTCTGGACGTAGACCAGTCCCAGGCTCTCGTCGTCGTAGCGCAGGAACGAGACCTCCACCGCGCGCGACGCGCTCCAGGTCACGGCCAGGAGGCCCGCCGCGGTGATCGCCGCCCGGACCGCTCCGGACAGCGGGCGCCTCCCCAGCTCGCCGAACAGTGTTCCGGCCGAGAGCGCCAGCAGCAGCACCACGTTCATGGCCAGCCAAGGCGTCTTGTACGGGATCGCCGAGTAGGCTGCGAGCTGGGCCAACCAGGCCACGGTCACGAAGAGGCCGAACCGGTTCCGGCTCAGGAGGGTAACGGCGCTTCCGAGCACGCCTCCCGCGAGCGCCAGCGGCTCGAACAGCGCCAGGAGACGGAGGAAGTACGACCACGGCTTCTCGTGCCCCGAGCCCTCGAAGCCCTTCTCCGTCCAGGGCAGGTAGGAGCGGAACGAGTCCACCAGGCCGGCGGGGTTCGTGAAGAAGGAGGTATAGAGAAGGATGTAGGGCACAACCAGGGCGAGCGCGACGAGGATCCAGGTGCGCCGGGAGCCCTCTCCGCTACCCTCTCCCGCTCGCGGGAGAGGGAGTCCCCACCCGGCAGTGAGTGCTCCGATCCCCAGCGATCCGAGCGTCAGGACCGCCGTCTCCTTGACGGTCAACATCAGGCTGAGCGCGACCGCGGCGAGGATCAAGTCCCTGTCCCGCCTCTCCTCCAGCCAGCGGACACCCGCGGCGATCAGCGCCAGGGTGAGCGCAGCCAGGTAGGTCTCATGGATCAGGTCGCGGCCGAAGGAGACGAGGGATGGCGAGACCGCGAGCAGCCAGGCCGCCGCAATGACTCCCGTGCGTCCGAGCTGGCGGCGCAGAGGCAGGAGCAGAGGGACCATCGCGGCCGAGGCGAGCGCCACGG
>DASUNJ010000623.1:0-8203 GCA_036277235.1 Thermoanaerobaculia bacterium
CATCAGGTATTCAGAGGCCGTGTCCGCAGCCCCGACCGTATCGCGGCCGGGCCTGGAATCGCGGACCTCGGAGGACTTGCTGGCCGAGAACGCCTCGCTACGGGCTCAGCTCGCCGCCTCGTCGGCGCGGGAGCTCGCCGCTTCAACGGCGCGGGAAGAGCAGCCGGCGCGGCGGTCGAGGCAGACCAGCAAGCTGTAAACCGTGGCCCGCGTCGCACCGTTCACCGCTACGCCTCAGGTCCGGGGCGGAGTCGGCTCGCGGGCTCGGCTCGCGCTGGTCGATTCGCTGCTCGCTGAGCAGGAAGTCCGCCCCTGCGCCGTGCTCACCCTGCGCTGGCTCGCCCGCCACGCCGGGATCGAGCGCGGCCTGTGCGCCGTGGTGGAGAGCGAGTCCGCGCGCCTCGTCGGCCTCACCGGCCTCGGCCTGTCGCTCGCCTCGGTCGACGCGTTCAGCCTGGAGCTCAACGACCGCATGCACCCGCTGGTGGTCGCCCTGGCGGCCTTCGAGCCCGTGTCCTTCTCCGGACCCTCCGAAGCCTCCGGATCCTCTGGATCCAATACGGGTCAGGGGATGCGCCAGCCGCTCGACACTCCCCTGGGCACCGAGCCGTTCGTCGCCGTGCCGCTCGCCGGACCGGGCGAGAGCGGCGACATCGGACCCGGCCTCCTTCTCCTGGCCGGCATGGACGCCGCCGCCGAGGAGGACACCCGCTGGGCTGCCGAGGTCCTGGGCGCCCGTCTGCAGTCGCTCTGGTTCCGGCGCTCCCAGGTGGACGAGCGGCGCTACAAGCGCGAGCAGAGCTGGCTGTTCGGCGTCATCAACGCGGTCACCGACCCGATCCTGCTCACCGACTCGGAGGGCAGGATCCTGGTCGCCAACGGCAGCGCCGAGATGCTCCTCACCGCCGACGACCAGAAGAGCGAGGGCCGGCGGCGGGCCGTGGCGCTCAACAACATGCTGTTCTCGGCGTCGATCTTCACCTCCAGCTCCGGCGGCGGGCCGACCCGCCACGAGCTGCTGCTGGTCGATCCGACCGAGGGCCAGGATCTCCTTTTCGAGGTCATGAGCACGCCGGTCAAGATCCGGGTGGGCGAGACCGGCACGGTCTCGGTGCTGCGCAACGTCACCGACCTGCGCCGCGCCACCGACGAGATCGAGGAGAACTACCGCCGGCTGCGCATCGCCGAGGCCGAGACCCGCGCCGAGCGCGACCGCCTGGACCTGATCCTCAACTCGGCGCTCGATCCGATCCTGGTGACCGACCCGTCGGGCAACATCGTGCTCATGAACCCGCCCGCGGAGCGCATGTTCACCGTCTCCCAGGCCGGCAACAGCGCCGAGGCGGAGCGGCGGGTGCGGGCCAACGACGCGGTGTTCACCTCCTTCATGTCGGGCCTCTACGCCAGCCAGTCGCTGCGCTGGCGCGGCGAGCTCTCCCTGATCGATCCGAAGAGCGGCGCCACGGTGCCGGTCGAGGCGATCTCGGGCAAGGTCGTGTCGAAGCACGGCGAGGACACGGCCGTGGTCACGATCCTTCACGACCTGACGGAGGCGGTGGAGAAGCAGCACCTCTACGAGCAGGTCAAGCGCCACTCCGAGGAGCTGCGCGAGAAGGTGCGCGAGGCCACGGCCGAGCTCGCCGAGCAGAACGAGCTGCTGCGCCGCCAGGCGTTCCAGCTCGAGCAGGCCTCGGCGGCCAAGTCGCAGTTCCTGGCCAACGTCTCGCACGAGCTGCGCACGCCGCTCAACGCGATCATCGGCTACACCCACCTCCTCCTGGAGGGGGTCTCGGGCGACCTCAACCGGCCGCAGAGCGAGAAGCTCGGCCGCCTGGAGTCGAACGCCCGCCACCTGTTGTCGATCATCAACGACCTCCTCGACCTCGCCCGCATCGAGTCGGGCAAGATGCCGGTGCAGCTCGAGCGCGTCGTGCTGCAGGAGCTGATCGACGAGGTCATGACCGAGGTCGAGCCGCTGATCGACGGCACCAAGCTGACCGTGACGCGGCACATCTTGCCGGAGGTCCCCGAGATCCACACCGACCGGCAGAAGGTCAAGCAGATCGTCCTCAACCTGCTCTCGAACGCGTTGAAGTTCACGCCGACCGGGTCGGTCTCGATCCGCCTCGACTACGAGCCGGGGAAGGAATGGATCTCCGTCGCCGTGGCGGACACGGGCATCGGCATCTCCGAGGAGAACCAGAAGACGATCTTCGAAGCGTTCCAGCAGGCCGACAGCTCCTATGCCCGGCGCACGGGCGGCACGGGGCTCGGCCTCACGATCTGCCGACGGCTGGCCTCGATCCTCGACGGCCAGATCACCCTGGTGAGCAAGCTCGGCGAGGGCTCGACGTTCACGCTCGTCCTTCCCCGCCAATCGAGGGCTTCATGACCGATCCGCAGCCGACCGATACGGCACCGCTGGTGCTGGTGGTGGACGACGTGGCGCACGGCCGCGAGATCTTTGCGGAGTACCTGGAGTTCCGGGGCTTCCGGGTGGCGACCGCGGCCGACGGCCTCGAAGCCCTGGACAAGGCTTTCGAGCTGCTGCCGGACATCATCCTGATGGACCTCTCGCTGCCGCAGCTCGACGGCTGGGAGGCCACCAGGCGCCTCAAGGGCGACGACCGCACGCGGACGATCCCCATCATCGCCCTGACCGCGCACGCCCTGGCCTCCGCCCACGACAAGGCCATGGCGGCGGGCTGCGACTCGGTGGTGACGAAGCCGTGCATCCCCAGGGACCTCGAAGCGGAAGTCCGGCGCCAGCTCGCCGCCCGCCCCGGACGCTCTTGACCTGACCAGAGGAGGTTGACGGCCCGCCATGCCCAGAGCCAAGGAACCGACCGGAAAGCCGATGGGAAAGAAAACCGCTGCCGCCAAGCCCGCGCGCAAGACGCCCGCGGCCAAGACGGCGGCGGCGAAGAAAACCGCGGAGCCGCGGAAGCGTCCGGCGCGGGCCGAGGCCCCGGCCGCCGAGGCCGTGCTGGCCCTGGACACCCCCGGAGCGCTGGCCGCCGCCCGCCTGGCCGCCGCTGCTGCCGCCGAAGCCCTCGACAGCCGGCCCAGCGAGCAGAGCGGCAAGTACGTCTACTGCATCATCCAGACGGCCGAGCCCCTGCGCTTCGGCCGCATCGGCATCGGCAGCGAGCCCGCCGACGTCCACACGGTCAGCTACAAGGACATCGCGGCCGTGGTCTCCGACACGCCCCTGGAGGTCTATGACCCGACGCGTGAGAACGTGCTCGCCCACGAGCGGGTCAATGAGGCCGTGATGCGCAGCTACACGGTCCTCCCCATGTCCTTCAGCACGGTGTTCAAGACCCGCGAGGACATCGTCGAGCTGCTGCGCACGGCGTACGACGCCTTCCACGACGTGCTCACCAAGATGCAGGACAAGCTGGAGTTCGGCCTCAAGGTGCTGTGGGAGCCGGAGCTCGTCATCCGCGAGATCGAGAAGGACGACGACAACCTGCGCCTCCTGCGCCAGCAGATCTCGCACCAGAAGGGCTCGACCTACTTCGCCCGCATGCAGTACGGCCGCCTCGTGGACTCGCTGCTCGCCGAGCGCTCCGAGACGCTCGTCGCCGAGATCTTCTCCGCCCTCGGGGCCGTCTCCGTTGCGTCGCGCGCCAACAAGCCGATCGGCGACAAGATGATCCTCAACGCGGCCTTCCTGGTCTCCCGCGACCGCGAGTCGGACTTCGACTCCAAGGTCAAGGAGATCGACGCCAAATACGAGAACCTGATGTTCAAGTACACCGGCCCCTGGCCGCCCTACAATTTCGTGAACATCCGGCTCAAGCTGGAGCGGGCCACCGAGAACCGCTGACCGATGCTCATCCTCGACAGCCTCCTCATCGGCGGCATCCGCTTCGTCCTCGACAAGGTCGCGGCCGCGGTGGACCAGGAGATGAACGACGAGGGGAGGCTGCGCGAGGAGCTGCTCGCCGCCCAGATGCGCTACGAGCTGGGCGAGATCTCCGACGAGGACTTCGTGGCCTTCCAGGACGACATCCTCGAGCGTCTGCGCGAGATCCGCAACCGCGAACGGGAAGAGGCTGGCGGCACGGCAGGAGCGATGTCCTTCCAGCCCGGCGCCTTCGACGTCGACGTGAGCTTCACGGCCGATCGTACCTACGGCGAAGAGGACGAAGAGGAGGAGCCATAGCCCTCCCCCCCTTCCGTTTCTTCGGCGGCAAGGGGGGCGTAGGCACGACCACCTGCGCCGCCGCGGCCGCCCTCGCCGCCGCCGAATCCGGTCACCGCATCCTCATCGTCTCCACCGACCCGGCCCACTCCCTGGGCGACGCCCTCTCGACTCCCCTGTCCGCCGAGCCGCTGCCTCTCTCCACCCGCCGCGGCACCCTGCTCGCAGCCGAGCTGGACGTGGAGCGCGCCCTCGACCGCTGGCTCGGCGAGCGGCGCGAGGCCCTGCGCAAGATCGCCGAGCGCGGGACCTACCTGGACCAGGAAGACGTGGACCGGCTCCTCGGCCTCTCCCTGCCCGGCGCCGACGAGCTGGCGGGCCTGATGGAGCTCACCCGCCTCGCCCGCGAGAGCGGAGCCCGCGAAACCGTAGTCGATACCGCGCCTACCGCGCACACCCTGCGCCTGATGGAGGTCCCCGGCCTGCTCCAGCGTTTCGCGGGCATCCTCGACGCCCTCGGGGAGCGGCACCGCATCCTGACCGAGAGCTTCGGCAGCGGCGGGCGGCAGCCGGACCTGACCGACGAGCTGATCTCCGAGATCGAAGAGGAAGGGCGCGAGATGGGAGAGCTGCTGCGCGACCCCGCGCGCGCCTCCTTCGCCTGGGTCCTGCTGCCGGAGGCGCTCGCCATCGCCGAGACCCGAGACGCCCTGAATGCCCTGGACGAGGCGGGCATCCCCGTGAGCGAGGTCATCGTCAACCGGGTGGCCGGGCACCCTGGGGAGATGGAGGCGATCGACGAGATCCGGGATGTGTTCGGAGACCGGAACCTGCGCTTCCTGCCGGAATTTGAGCGCGAGCCGAGAGGGCTGCCCGCTCTGAGGAAGGTGGCCAAGGCGCTGGCCGATCCCTCCCGCGGGGAGGGCTTTCTTCGTAGGGGCGGGGCTCGCCCCCTCCCGGGCGGGGGCAAGCCCCGCCCCTACATTACCGCCCAAAGTGAACGGCATTGGCTCGACGATCTGGCCCCTCCCGGCATCCGTCTCCTGTTCTTCGGCGGCAAGGGAGGGGTGGGCAAAACCACCTGCGCCGCCGCAGCCGCCCTCGTCCTCGCCGAAGGCCAGGACGTCCTCCTCCTCTCCACCGATCCCGCCCACTCCCTGGCCGACGTCCTCGAAACACCCCTCGGGGACGACGAGCGCCCGATCCCCCACGCTCCAAGGCTGAGGGCGCGGGAGCTCGACGCCTACGCGGCCTTCGAAGCCTGGAGAGGCCGTCACCACGACGAGCTCGGGGGCGCCCTGGGAGCCTTCGCGGGAGAGAGCCGGGAAGCTGTCGAGAAGCTCCTGGACATCACTCCGCCCGGGCTCGACGAGCTGGTCGCCCTGTCCTCGATCCTGGACGCGACGGAAGAGGACAGGCTGCTGGTGGTGGATACGGCTCCGACCGGGCACGCCCTGCGCCTGCTCGAAGCGCCGGAGCTGGCCCTGGAGTGGGACCGTGCCCTCCTCTCGATCCTCCTCAAGTACCGGGAAGCGGTCAGCCTGGGCCGCCTCGCCGCCGAGCTGGTAGAGCTGTCCAAGAGCCTCAAGCGTCTCCTCGCGCTGCTCCGCGATCCCGCCCGAGCCCGGTTCGTAGCCGTCTCCCGGGACGCCGAGCTACCCCGGCGGGAGACGCTCCGGCTCCTCGAAGAGCTCCGCAGCCTGTCGATCTCGGTGCCCGCGGTCATCATCAACGCCGTGGAAGACGGGGAGCTTCTGAAGGTGCTCCGAAAGGGGATGACCGGGTGCGCTATCATCACCGCGCCCGCCGTCTACCCTCCCCCCCGGGGAGCCGAGGCGCTCGCCGGATGGGCCCGCACCTGGAAACAGTCATGAGGACCTCCGCGACCTATCTCTATTGTCTCGTCCGCAGCCCTGGGACTCTCGCGACCGAAGGGGCTCCGCGCGGTCTGCCCGGCCTCTCCGCCCCCCGCGCCCTGGTCGTGGGCGACGGCCTCTGGCTGGTGGCGGCCGACGCTCCGCTCCCGGAGTACGGGTCCGCTTCGATCCAGGAAAACTTTCAGAATCTCGACTGGGTCTCCGAGCGCGCCATGGCCCACGAAGCCATGGTTGAGCATTTCGGAAAGACGGGGACGGTGGTCCCCATGAAGCTCTTCACCCTCTTCGCCGGGGACGACCGAGCCCTGGAGCACGTCCGTTCCGAGCGCGGCCGGATGGACCGGATTCTCGACCGGATCACCGGATGCCAGGAATGGGGAGTGCTCGTCCGCTTCGACGAGGCAAGGGCGAAAGAGGTCGCTGCCGAAGAGGCGCGCCGGGGATCGGGGGCGCAGAGCGCGGGCACGGCCTTCCTCCTGCGTAAGAAGATGGAGCAGGAGGCCTCCCGCACCCTGCTCGCCCGGCTGCGGGGCGAGATGGACGAAGTCTTCTCCGACCTGGAAAGCCAGGCGGCCGAGGCCAGGCGGCGAGAGCCGGTCTCTCCGTCCCCGCTGCTGCTCGACGGCGCCTTCCTCGTGCGTTCCGCAGAGCTGGCCGCCTTCGAGAAGACCGTCGACCGCTGGGCGAAGCGCCTTTCGGAGCAAGCCTGCGAAGTGACCCTGACCGGCCCATGGCCGCCCTACAACTTCATCGGAGCCGAGTCATGAGCGAGCCAATGGAGGATCTGCTCGGCCACCCGGAGAACTCGCTGCTCGACCTGGTCGACAACCTCCTCAACCAGGGGGTGGTGATCCACGGCGAGGTGATGATCGGGCTGGCTGGAATCGACCTGGTCTACCTCCGTCTCTCCGCCCTGCTCTGCGCGGCGGACCGAGTCCTACCGAAGAAGGCGTGAGCCCTCTCTACCTGTATGCCGTGATCGACGAGGAGCCCGCCGAGCCGCTGGGAGCCGGGCTGGCCGGGGAGCCGCTGCGTCTGGTCCGCTGCGGCGAGTTGCTGATCGTCGCGGGCGAGGCCGAGCCCAAAATCACTCCCGAGAACCTCGCTGCCCAGGACGCGGTCGTCCGCCGTCTCAACGTCCCGGCCGTCCTCCCGATCCGCTTCGGAGAGACGGTCCGCGACGAGGAGGAGCTCTGCAATCTCCTGAAGCCGCGAGGCTCCGACCTCGTTGCAGCGCTCGAGCGGGTCCGTGGATGCGAGCAGATGACGCTGCGAGTCTTCGGAGAGCCGTCCCCTCCGCCGCCCGCTCCATCTGAGCCGTCCGGTCCAGGCACCCGCTACATGGAAGCGAGGAGGCGAGAGATCGAGCGGGCGCGCTCGCTCCCCGAGGTCGAGCCGCTGCTCGACCGTCTGCGTCCTCTCGTGCAAGCCGAGCGGATCGAGCGCAAGGAACAGGGTGCGCTCCTGGGCACCGTCTACCATCTGGTGAGGAGAGAGGACGTGCCTGCGTACAAGGAGACTGTCAGGGAAGAGGACGGGGTAGCCGTCAGCGGTCCCTGGCCCCCCTACGCCTTCGCCCCGGGATTGGGAGATCCGACATGAGCAGCAACACCCGCGACGTGGTCCGCCTGGAAATCGAAGAGCTGGAGGCCATCCGACAGGAGATGGAGCGCCAGGCCGAAGCGCAGACCCCGCGCTGGAACGCCGATCCCGAGGAGGTCCAGCGCTCCGTAGCCCGGCTGGTCCTGGCCCTGGTCGAGTTCCTCCGCAGGCTCATGGAAAGGCAGGCCATCCGCCGCATGGAGGCCGACACCCTCACACCCGAGGAGGTCGAAGCGCTCGGCGTGGCCCTCATGAAACTCGAAGAGACCGTCCACGACATGGCCGGGCGGTTCGGGATCGAGCCCAAGGATTTGAATCTGGATCTGGGGCCGTTGGGGAAGCTGATTTAGCTGGGACCGAAGCTGCCAACCGCCTCTCCTCCGGCCCTGCCCTCCGGGGAGATGCTGCGACTCACGCCCGAGTCGCAGCATCCCGGGCTTCCGCAGCTGGAAAATGCCCGACTTTCGCAGCATCCGCAGCGGCCCGGCAGCCCTCCCGAGGCTGCTATGCTGCGAATCGAGGCCCAGCAGGCCCCGCATGACTCCAATTTGCTGCAAATGACGGCCGGTATGCT
>DASUNJ010000624.1:0-6649 GCA_036277235.1 Thermoanaerobaculia bacterium
GGCATGGTCCAAGTTCCGGCCTCGACGCCTTGGGAGCCGTAGAGAAGACCTTGAGTGTCGTAGCCGCACTGGCCTAGATTGCCCCATCCGAAATAGTGCTCAAAGAAAGCAGGCCCATTGCTCGATGCGGGGGGTTCGATCAAGACCTTCTCGAGACAGCCGCCATGGTTGGCCACATGCGAGGAGATGTCGTTCTTCGAGCGTTGGGAAAAGGAGTTGGGGCCGAACGACTGGATCGAAGAACACATGATCGTGCCGAAGCCATCGCAGGTGCTCGCGGGTGGGCTGACCTGGTTGTCGTGCTCCGCGGAGAGATTGTGCCCGATCTCGTGCGCCACGAGCTTCGCCATGAGTCCGGTATTCTGGGAAATCCCGTACGAGAGGCTCGGGTTGTTGCAGAGGACCGCACGCCAGGCGGCGCCGACGGTGTTCCCGTCCAGGTCACGACCGGTGAAAAGGTGGGCCGTGTCGCGAGCGACGTCTCCACGATGGGTGTTCCAATAATCTCGGAACTGGCCGGTCAGAGTATCGTGGTTCGAGGACGTGTATGGGTCACCGCTGACCATCCACACACTCTGAAACACGATCCGCAGGTTGACGGACAGCTCCGGTCTGTAGATACCGTCGACCTGATTGACCACGCCCTGGATCTGGCTGTTGGCATTGACTCCATAGATGGAGAAGTACTCGTAGTCGGCCTCGGTGGCGAGGTCGACGCGCCGGAAGGTCGCATCCGCGGTGACGACGCGGATGGAGTCGCCCACCGACGAGGTGGGCTCGATGGCGGATTCCGCCGCCAGCCTGCTCAACTCGCCCACGCCGCAGAGCCCTGCGGCCTCCGGGCGGAGGTCGCGTTCGTCAAAGACGACGATGTGGGACGTGGACTGGCCCTTGGCATACTTCGTAAGGGGATCGATGAAGAGCCACTCCTCGCCCGACTTGATATAGCCCTGGAGCAGGTCGGGAAGGATCAGGAGACGCACGACGCTGTCCGGTTCGCCGGCGACGATCCCCTTGAAAGTCGCGACCGCGGAAGACCTGGCACGAACCTGGCCGCGGCGCGTGTGGTGGATCTCGACGTACCCCGGGGCTCGCACGTCGTTGGGCTGAAGCTCGAGATCGAAGAGCCGTCCTCCCAACTCGAGTTGGACATGGCCGGTCTTGCGCACCGCGCGCTCGGCCGCGGCGAGGTCCAATTGGAAGGTGTTCCAGTCATAGAACAGACCGTCGAGGCGCTCTTGTACTGCCTGGGAGGGGAGCAGGGAGACGGCAGCTACGGCCGAGCCGCCGTCCCCCGGACCCTGTGCCAGCGTCGGCGATGTGAAGCTCGCGGCCAGAAGCAAAAGACTGACAGCCAGGAAATGCCTCTCTCTCATGGAAGGTCTCTCCTTTTCGGACTTGCGACGGCCTGCCCTCGGTGATTCGGGGATGCACGCCTGTCACCCTACCTACGCGAGGCGAGGACAGGAAAAGGGATCAGGAACTTTCAGGCGCAGGTGTGGAAACAGGTCCGCCACGTGGTGCCGTGGTCCGCCGGGTTCAGGCAGCGGACGCTGCCGTTCACGGAAGCGCCGTTGCAGCAGTTCGTGAGCGAGAGGATGTCGTCGACGCCACCGGGCGGCACGCAGCCGTTCACCAGCCGGCTACCGCAGACGTGCCGGCATGTGCGCCAGGAGTTCCCCCATTCCGCCGGGTTGCGGCACACCGTGGTGCCGCCCAGGATCACGCCGCTGCAGCAATGGCTCTCCAGAGTCTCGGCGATGCCTCCATCCGGTACACACGGGCCGGCTGCGCTCGAGTTGTCAGCCGGCGGGGGCGGCGTTGCCGGCCAGCGGATTTCACCGGCCTGCTCCAGAAGCGGCTCGGCCTCGGCCGCGTATCCGAGCTCGTTCAGGCCCGTGCCCAATGCCTGGAGCAGGTAGGGCAGGTGAGGGGCGGCGAGAGGCGGCGTTCGGCAGTCCGAAGCGGCCGGGCGCAGGTGGGGGACGGGATCCGCCCACGGCGTGCCCTGCTGCGCGGCAGCCGCGAAGTTGAGCAGGGAGCCCGCGAGGTCCGGGCTCGCTTCGCCACAAAGCTGGCGCTCGATCCGGGACGCCTCCAGCAAGATCTCCCTACCTTTTTCCCGTTCTCCCTGGTCGACTCGCGAGGCTGCCCGGTAAACGAGGTTGATTGCTACCTCCCAGGTCTCGTCGCCGGCGGCTCGCCGCTGAATCTTGGCCGCGCGCATGAAGAGGAAGTCGGCGGCGTCCGGGCTTCCCAGCAGGCCGACGGCATGCCCAAGGTCCGTGAGAGGCTCGGCGACTCGGACGTCCCCCTCGCCCAAAAGCCTCTGGCGGGTGACGAAGGCCTCTTGGAGGAGGGGCTCGGCGATCGCCGCGTGCCCCTTGGCCAGAAAGACCCTTCCGAGCCCGACCAAGCTCTCCGTGACGGCGAAGTTGTCGCCGGGGTGAATCTTGCGGCGGATCGCCAGAGCCCTGGCGTGGAGGTCCTCCGCGCCCTGGAGGTCGCCCTGGGTGGCTTCGACCACGGCCAGCTCCGCCAAGCTCTCCGCCACGGCCTCGTGCTCGACTCCGAAAAGCCTCTGCCGGGTCGCGAGCGCTCCCTGGAAGGAGGAGGCTGCCTCTTCGAGGTGCCCCATCCGGAAGTAGACCCGGCCGAGGCTCATCATGAGGCCGGCCTGCGTGTCCGGAATCCCGGCGAGATCCTGCTGGAACCTGCGGGAAGCGTGATCGACGAGATCCTGGCTGTGGGGGCCGAGGGGCATCTCCTCGAAGACGCGTTCCAGGGAGGCGACGATCTGCTGCGTCCGCGCCTGGTCACGCTCCTCGAGCCTTGCCTTTTGACGCGCGAGCAAACCTGCCGCGGCCAGGAGCAGCAGCGTCAAGGCCGCGCCTGCCAGGAGCCACCCGCGGGTCGGGAGGGAGGTGGTCCTATAGGGCGCGGACACCGGTCCTCCGGCGAGATGCCGGCGGAGGTCCTCGGCCATCTGTTCGGCCGAGACATAGCGGTGCTGTGGCTCCTTGCGCAGCGCTTTGGCCGTGATGGCGTCGAGATCGCCGGCGAAGGCGCGCACCAGCGCGTGCGGCCGGGTACCGCGCTCCATTGCGAGCTCCCGGGCTTCTTCAGGGCCTGCATCGACCAGCCGGCGTACGAATCCGCTCGGCGTGTCGGGCTCGGCGGCGAGGATCGACCGTTCCAGCTCCGGCGCAGGCCGCTCGCGCAGACGGTAGGGATCGGCGCCCGTCAGCAGCTTGAAGAGAAGGACTCCGAGCGCATACACGTCGCTTGCGGAGGTGACGGGTTTGCCGAGGAGCTGCTCCGGACTGGCGTACTCCGGTGTCAGTAGCCGCCCCCAGCTCATGGTGGGCTCGCTGCCGCGGATCATGAGGTCGGGATTGAGCAGCTTGGCGATGCCGAAGTCGAGCAGCTTCGGCTGGCCCGCCTCGGTGACGAGGATGTTGCCAGGCTTGATGTCGCGATGGACGACGAGGTTCTGGTGCGCGAAGTGGACCGCGAGGCAGACCTGCCGGAAGATTTCCAGCCGCTCCGCGACGGTCAGGCGATGGCGGTCGCAGTAGAGGTCGATCGGCTCCCCTTCGATGTACTCCATGACGAAGTAGGGCATCCCGTCCGCGGTCCTACCGGCGTCGAGGAGCCTGGCGATCGACGGATGGTCCAGACTGGCGAGGATCTGGCGCTCGGTCTCGAAGCGCCTCATCGTCTCCGCCGTCAGGAACTCTTTTCGGATCAGCTTGACGGCGACCCGGCGGACGAATTCGCCGTCGTCGCGCAGGCCGAGGAAGACCTCGCTCATGCCGCCTTCGCCCAGCTTGCCGGCAAGCCGATAGGGTCCGACCCGTTCCGGGACGCCCAGAGCGCCGGCTTCGGCCTCCGCGTCCAACGCCAGCAGAGCCTCGACCTCGCGGCGGACCGTCGCGTCGTCGCCGCAGGCGCGTTCCACGAAATCTCCCCGCTCCGCAGGCGGCAGGTCCACCGCCTGTTCGAAGATGTCGGCGATGCACCGGTCGTCCTCGGGAGTCATGACGATTTGGGGCCGGCCAGGTAGCGATGCAGCCAGGCACGCGCGAAGCGCCAGCGGCGCTTGACCGTGGGTACCGAAATGCCGAGCACCTCGCTGATCTCGCTTTCGTTCAGTCCACCGAAGAACCGCAGCTCGACGATCTTTCCGGCCTGCGGATGGCGAGCGCTGAGCTGGCGGAGCGCTTCGTCCAGCGCGAGGACGTCGGAGGCTTCGGCCAGTCCAACCTCGGCCGCTGCTTCGAGAGGGAGGCAAGGCACCCGGCCCGCGTGCTGCCGTCGCCGCGCATGCTCGATGAGCACTCGCCGCATCATCAAGGCGGCGATGGCGAAGAAGTGGGAGCGGTTCTTCCAGCTCACCCGGTGCTGGCTGAACAACCGCAGAAAGGCCTCGTTGACGAGCGCCCCGGTCTCGAGGACATGCCCCGGACGTTCCCGGCGCAGGTAGCAGGAAGCGAGCTGCCGCAGCTTGCCGTAGACAAGGGGCGCGAGGCGGTCCAGGGCCTCGCCATCGCCCTGGCTCCAGGCAGAGAGCAAACGCGTGAGCGTGCGGGTGGCCATAGATCTACCGCGAGGACGAAGAGTAGCATAACGATGTGTGTATTCTCTTCCTTACGGTGAGCTGGAGACCATGCTGCGCGAGCGCTCGCCGGTACCCGTTCTGCTAGAATCCGCCGCCATGAGTGAGAGACGGTTTCGCATCCTGATCGCCAAGCCTGGGCTGGATGGCCATGACCGGGGGGCCAAGGTGGTGGCTCGGGCGCTGCGCGACGCGGGGTACGAGGTCATCTATACCGGCCTGCGCCAGACGCCGGAGCAGATCGCGGCTGCCGCGGTCCAGGAGGACGTGGACGCGGTGGGGCTGTCGATCCTCTCCGGCGCCCACAACGTGCTGCTGCCCGAGATCACCCGGCTGCTCAAGGAGCAGGGGGCCGGCGACATCCTGGTTTTTGCCGGCGGGATCATTCCGGAGCAGGACATGGCGGGTCTCAAGACCGCCGGGATCGACGCGATCTTCCTGCCCGGCACCTCGACCCGGGACATCGTCCAGTACCTGCAGGGCCGCCTGGCCGCCTGAACTGCTCCCTAACCCCTGAAGCGAGAACGGTTTGACGGCCCGCCGTCCAGGGTGCTAGGTTACATGCCGAAAGTATCGGAGGGGCCCATGAGAAGACGGATTCTGCTGGCCGACGACAGTGTCACCATCCAGAAGGTCATCGAGCTGACCTTCATGGACGAGGACTATGAGGTCCGCGCGGTCAGCAACGGCGACGACGCCATCAGGGCGCTGCCCGAGGTGGACCCCCACTTTGTGATCGCGGACGTCCATATGCCGGGCGCCAACGGCTACGAGGTCTGCCGGCACTCCAAGGAGAGGCGGGCGGACGTGCCGGTGCTGCTCCTGGTCGGCACTTTCGAGCCGTTCGACGAGGCCCAGTCCCGCGCCGTGGGCGCCGACTCGTTCCTGAAGAAGCCGTTCGATTCCCAGGAGCTGCTGCAGCGCGTCGGCGAGCTCCTGTCGCGCGGCGCCGCTCCGGTGGCCATGCCCGAGCCGAGCCCATTCACCGAGCCGGCGCAGGAGTGGGGTGGCTTCGAAGTGGAAGCCGAGGCCCAAACCGAGGGCGAACTTGAGCCCTTCAGCGCGGGCAGCGAGTTCTCCCTGGAGGAGCCGGCGGCCGACCCCTGGCGGACGGGCGGCGGCTATATCACCCCTGAGCCCGAGAGCGATCAGCTCTTCGAGCTGGAGGAGGAGCCCGCGGTGGCTCCGACGCCTCCGGACAGCGTGTTCGGCTTCGAGCCCCAGCCGATCGCGGCTGCTCCCAGATCCGCCGGCTTCGAGCTTCCGCTGTCGGCGACCGAGCGCCTGGGCGTGCCCGAGGCCGCGGCGCCCCTGCTCGACAGCCTGGAGGAGGCGGAGCGCCGCATCGAAGGATCTTCCTTCCAGAGCGCTCCCCTGAATCTGGACGAGTCGCACGAGCCGCAGGCAGATGCCCGCATGGCAGTGCCTGCCGCGGTGGCAGCCGGGACGGCGATGGTGGTCGGCAATGGCGGCCTCAGCGACGCGGACGTCGACCGCATCGCCCGCCGGGTGGTCGAGCTGCTCGGTGACAAGGCCGTGCGGGATGTGGCGTGGGAAGTCGTCCCCGATCTCGCGGAGGTCGTCATCAAGGACCGACTGCGCGAGCTCGAGAGCCAGGCCGAGAACCTCGAATAGAGCCTCTTCCCGCTTTCGATCGTTTGTCGCACGGGCGCCCTTGGAGGCGCCCTTTCCGTTGAACGCCCTTTCCGTTGAAGATACCGTCTAGGATATCGATATGGCATTGACCGAGACAGAGACTCCGAGCCAGAGCGCCGAGATGGACAAGCGCTTCGACCCCCAGAGCTACGAGCCCAAATGGCAGCGGCTCTGGGCGGAGATGGGCATCTTCAAGGCCGAGGCGCCGTCCGACAAGCCGCGCTTCTGCATCATGATCCCGCCTCCGAACGTCACCGGGAAGCTGCACGTCGGCCATGCCCTTCAGACCACGCTCCAGGACCTCCTCACCCGCTGGCGGCGCATGCAGGGGTACAACGCCCTCTTTCTCCCCGGCACCGATCACGCCGGCATCGC
>DASUNJ010000625.1:0-10676 GCA_036277235.1 Thermoanaerobaculia bacterium
GAGGACGTGGACCTCGCGCTGCGGATGAAGAAGGCCGGTCTTGTCCTGCGCTACTGGCCGGCGGCGGTGTTCCGGCACGAGCTGGGCAGCACCGTCCCCGGCCTGGGGTATGGACGCTTCCTCTCGATCTACTACCGCAACCTGACGCGATATCTGAGGAAGCACCACGGACCGTTCTGGCCGCTCGCGGCTCGGATCGCGCTGATTCCGGGGGTGCTCATCCGGCTGGCGCTGCTGCCGCTTCGCCGTCCGCGGCGGGCGGAATCCAGGGCCGAAGCGTTCCGGGGGTTGATCGGGGTGCTGGCCGGAGCTCTCAGGGGATGGCCCGGAGACCCCTCACCCCCCTGGCCCCCCTCTCCCATCGCACTCCCGCCCGACCGGGAGAGGGGGGAACCCGCAACGGAAGGGAGGGGGCTCCCCTCTCCCGGTGGAAGGGAGGGGATGGGAGAGGGGCCGGGGGTGAGGGGTCCAGACGGAGGCTCCCCTTGACCGCCGTCGCCGTCTGCATCGTCACCTACGACTCCGCGCCGGACCTCCCCGGCTGCCTGGAGTCGATCGGACGCCTCGACCACCGGCCGCTGGAGATCGTTGTCGTGGACAACGCCAGCCGGGACGGCAGCCTGGAGGTCGCCCGGCGCCACGCTCCGGCGGGCATCCCCTTGGAAGCCGTGGCTTCTCCGGAGAACCTGGGGTTCGCCGCCGGCATGAACGCCGCCTTCTCCCGGACCGAGGCGCCCTTCGTCCTCACCCTGAACGCCGACGCCCGCCCCTCCCCGGATTACGTGACCCGCCTGCTGGCTCGGGCGGAGGGGGCCGGCGCCGTAACCGGGCGGCTGGTCCGATCGACGGGAGAGCTTGATGCCTGCGGCATGCGCCTGGCCTCCAACTGGCGCCATCTCGACCGCGGCTCGGGCGAGCCGGACCGCGGCCAGTTTTCCAGGCCCGAGCGGGTCTTCGGCGCCACGGGCGCGGCTTCCCTGTTCCGGCGCGAGGCCCTGGACGACGCGGCGGTCGAGGGCGAGATCTTCGATCCCCGGTTCCACTCCTTCCGGGAGGACGCCGAGCTCTGCTTCCGGCTGCGGGAGCGCGGCTGGGAGGTGCTCTACGAGCCGGCGGCGGTCTGCGAGCACCGGCGGTTCAACCTCCCCGAGCGCCGCTCGGGCATGCCGGCCGACGTCAACCGCCACTCGCTCAAGAACCGCTACCTCCTCCGCCTCTACCATCAGACCGGCGGCAACCTGGTGCGGACGCTCGTCCCGACCCTCGCCCGCGACCTGGGAGCTTTGGCCTACGTGCTCCTGCGCGAGCGCTCCTCCCTGGCCGCCTACTCCTGGCTCTGGCGGAACCGCCGCGACCTCCTGCGCCGGCGGCGGATCATCCAGGGAAGGAAAAAGGCCGAGGTCGAGCGCTGGTTCCGGGTCGATGGGATTCCGGTATGAGACCACTGAGACCGCTGCGCGCGCTCCGGTCCCTCCCCCCGGGGAGGGGGCGGGTTGGCTCTGGGGGGAGGCTAGGAGGGGGGTGCCCCAGCCACCACGGAAGTGCCCATCGGCAAGATCCGCGGTCTCTGAGGCTCCCCCCACCAGGCCTCCCCCCGTTCCCAACCACCCCCTCCCAGGGGGGAGGGACCCTCCCTCCCGGGCGCTTGGAGAATGACACTTGAAGATCGCCCTGATCGGCAGCCGGGGGATCCCGAACCGCTACGGCGGCTACGAGACGCTCATGGAGGAGCTGGCGGTGCGGCTGGTCCGCCGCGGGTTTCAGGTCACGGTCTATTGCCGGTCCCATTCCACTCCGCGCTCTCTCCGGAGCTGGCAGGGGGCGGACCTGGTCGTCCTCCCCACGCTGCGGACCAAGTATCTGGACACGCCGGTCCACACCCTGCTCTCCTGCCTGCACGCGTCCCAGGAGCCCTTCGATGCGGCGCTGGTGGTCAACTCGGCGAATGCGATCTTCGTCCCCCTCCTGCGCCTGAGCGGCATTCCGGTCGCCCTCCACGTCGACGGAATCGAGAAGCGCCGGGCCAAGTGGGGTCCGGTCGGCCGCTTCGTGTATTCGCTGTCCGAGCGGCTGGCCTGCGCCCTGCCCGACCTCCTGGTGACGGACGCCGAGGTCATCCGCCGGCACTATCTGCGGCGCTACAGGACCGAGTCGGTCCCGATCGCCTACGGCGTCGACCCGCGTCCGCCCGCCGAGGAAGGGGTCCTGAAACGTCTGAGCCTCTCCGACCGCCGATACTTCCTGTATGTGAGCCGCTTCGAGCCGGAGAACAACCCGCACCGGGTGGCCGAGGCGTACCGGCAGGTCGGCGGCGACATCCCGCTCGTCATGGTGGGAGGGGCGCCCTACGCGGGGGATTTCATCCGCGGCTTCACGGAAGGGGCAGACCCGCGCATCCTCTACCCCGGCCCGATCTACGGGGAGGGGTACCGGGAGCTGCTTTCCCACGCCCTGGCGTACATCCATGCCACGGAGGTGGGCGGCACGCACCCGGCTCTCGTGGAGGCGATGGGGTATGGCAACTGCGTGGTGGTCAACCACACGCCCGAGAACCGGGAGGCGGCAGGCGGGGTCGGCCTCTATTTCCGGGCCGGGACACCGGGCACCCTGGCCGAGCAGCTCGAGCTGGTGCGGCGCAATCCGCACCGGGCGCGGGTCCGCGGACGGGCCGCGGCGCGCCGGGCGGCCCTGCTCTTCAACTGGGATAAGGTCACGGACCGGTATGAGGCCCTGTTCCGAAGCTTGTCTCTCCGCTAAAATGCGTGCGGAGCATAGGGTTTTGGACGGAAAGCGCTTCCCGCACGTTAAAATAGCGAGCGGCATGTTGAGACCGCTCCGGAGAGAACGCCCCATTCCATGCTGAAAGAACGTGCCCGGATCCTGACGGTCGGCATCTTCCTGCTCGACCTGTCCCTCGTCGCGGCTGCCTTCCTCCTCGCCTTCGCGGTGCGCAGCTCGCTGCTGCCGTTCATGGCGCCGGGAGCCTTCCCGAGCCGGCTGTACCCGTTGTCGGAGTACCTGCCGCTGCTGCCGCTGGCGCTGACGATCTGGGGCACCTTCCTGCTCTCGTCCGGCCGCTACCGCTCGCACCGCACGGTGCCGATCCTGGACGAGGGCTGGGCGATCCTCCGCGTCTGCCTGATGAGCTCGGCGGTCTTCACCCTGATCCTCTACGTGGCCCGGGTGGACGAGCGGCTCCTGGGCAACGACAAGATCAGCCGGTTCTGGGTCTTCCTGTTCGCGGTGCTCGCCTGCCTGTTCCTGCTGACCGAGAAGCTCGCGATCCGCACGACTTCGCGCTACATCCGGCTGCGCGGCTACAACTACCGCACGGTGCTGATCGTGGGCACGAGCCCGGCGGCCCTGCGGATCGCGGATTCGATCCGCGGCCACCGCTTCTGGGGTTACCGGGTGCTGGGCTTCATCCGTTGCGACCTTGGAGACAATGGCGATGAGCCGCGCGAGCCGTGGAGCGGGCCCTATCCGCTGCTCGGCGAGGTGGAGGACATCCCCCGCATCGCGGAGAGCAATGTGGTGGACGACGTGATCTTCGCCGTCCATCGCCGGGAGCTGGACCGCCTGGAGGACCTCTTCCTCAGCCTGCAGGAGCAGGGCATCCGCACCCGCTTCGCCATGGACCTCTTCCCCCACACGCGGGCGCGGATCGAGATGGAGGAGCTGGACGGCATGCCGCTCCTCTCCTTCTCGACGACCCCGACGAGCCAGATCCAGCTCATGGCCAAGCGGGCCCTCGACGTGGCGCTCGCCTCCCTCCTCCTGCTGCTCGGCTTTCCGGTGGTGACGCTGATCGCCGGGCTGATCAAGCTGACCTCGGGCGGCAACGTGCTCTTCCGCCAGACCCGTTGCGGGCTGAACGGCCGCTTCTTCACGCTCTACAAGTTCCGCACGATGGTCGAGGGCGCCGAGGATCGCCGCCGCGAGCTGCTGCATCTCAACGAGATGAAGGGGCCGGTGTTCAAGCTGAGGAGCGATCCGCGGGTGACCTGGCTCGGCCGCATCCTCCGCCGCTTCAGCCTGGACGAGCTGCCGCAGCTCTGGAACGTGCTGCGCGGGGACATGAGCCTGGTGGGACCGCGGCCGCCCATCCCCGAGGAGGTCGCCCAGTACCAGCGCTGGCAGCGCCGCCGCCTCGCGATGAAGCCGGGCCTCACCTGCCTCTGGCAGATCAGCGGGCGCAACAACATCGACTTCGAGCGCTGGATGCAGCTCGACCTGGAGTACATCGACTCCTGGTCGCCCATGCTGGACTTGAAGATCCTGCTGAAGACGATCCCGGTGGTGCTCAGCGGGAAGGGCGCGAGTTAGCCCCTCACCCCCTGGCCCCCTCTCCCGGTCGGGCGGGAGTGCGATGGGAGAGGGGGTTAGGGGGTGAGGGGCCTCCGCCGGGGCAACCGCCCCTCGATAATCCCCAGCGTCGACTCCACCACCGCCCGCAGCGGCCCTTCGTCGGCCAACCCTCTCCCCGCCAGTCCGAACGCGGTGCCGTGGTCCACGGAGGTCCGCAGGAAGGGCAGCCCGAGCGTCCAGTTGGTGGCTTGCCCGAATGCGGCGGTCTTGACGGCGATCAGCCCCTGGTCGTGGTAGAGGGCCAGGACCCAGTCGAACTCGCCCCTCTGCGCTCTCGCGAACAGGGAGTCGGCGCTCTCGGGGCCGTGGACGTCGATCCCCCTCGCGCGGCCCGCGGCCACGGCGGGGGCGAGGGTGCGGCCGTCCTCCTCTCCCAGGAGACCTCCCTCCCCGGCGTGCGGGTTCAGGCCGGCGAGCGCGATCCTCCCTCCGGCGTGGCGATGGAGACAGTCGAGCGCCTCGGCTATCGTCTCCTCCCGGATCTCGTCCAGAGCTTCCCGCATGGGCATGTGCACGGTGAGGAGCGCCACCTGCAGCCCGGGCGCGAGAAAGGCCATCAGGTAATCCCGGCCGTAGCGCTCCAGGCCGCAGGCTTCGGCGAGGTAGTCGGTGTGGCCCTTGAAACCGGGAAGGAGCTGGCGGGCGATCGACTCCTTGCTCACCGGCGCGGTGACCAGGGCGTCGGCCAGCCCCCCGCGGACCAGGGCGATGCCGGCGTCGAGCGCGGCCATGGCCCCGGCGGCGTCCGCGGGTCTGGAAGTTCCCAGAGAGATCTGCCGGTTCGATTCCACCGGGTCGAGCACCGGGATGCCATCCATTTCCCCGGGAGGTGACGAAACATAGCGCAGGTGGTCCCATGGAAATGTGGGGAGGGACGGCCGGAGGGCTTCCAGGGCGGCGCGCTCGGCGATCAGCAGAGGCCGCCAATCCGCGGGCGGACCTTGCGCCAAAAGCTTGAGGAGGATCTCCGGTCCGATCCCCGCGGGGTCCCCCTGGGTGAGGACGAGGAGGGGCCGTGTCATCGGATCAGTCGCGGTCGAGCTCGCTGGTCTCCGGCCGCTTGCCGCGCCCGCGCTGCTTCAGCTCCTCCTCCTTGAACATGTAGCGGATGAAGTGCTTCTGGATCAGCAGGTTGGGTCCGACGTGGCGGTTCAGCTTCAGCGCCCCCTTGTCGTACCACTCGATCCAGCCGCGCAGCTCCTCGCCGTCGGTCAGGATCACTACCATGGGCGTCTTCGACGCCATCTGCTTGAGGTAGTAGAACTCCTCGGCATTGGTCTGCTCGGGCGGCGTCTGCTTGCGGCGCACGCTGCGCGAGGGTAGCTCTTTCTTGAGCTCGTTCATGTCGGGGCGGATCAGTTTACGGTTCGCCATGTTGGGATCCATTGCCATGGGATCGGCCCTCTAGGCCAGTACCGGAAGCGATGGAGCCGGCCCCCGGTCCTGGTTCCTGCTGGCCTTGTAATGATCATCCTCATAAGCCAGGCAGCAGAGCAGACGCCCGCACTGGCCAGAGATCTTGGACGGGTTGAGGCTCAGGTTCTGGCGCTTCGCCATCTGAATCGAGATCGGCCGGAAGTCCTTGAGCCAGGTCGAGCAGCAGAGCGTGCGCCCGCAGACTCCGATGCCGCCCACCAGCCCGGCCTCGTCCCGCGCGCCCACCTGCACCATCTTCACCCGCACGGAAAAGCGGCTCGACAGGTCGCGCACGAGCTGCCGGAAGTCCACGCGCCCCTCCGAGGTGAAGTAGAAGGTGGCCTTCTTGCCGTTGAGCGAGAAGTCCACCAGGGAGATCTTCATGTCCAGCCCGAGGGAGCGCGACCGCTCTTGCGCGAAGAGCTTGCCGTTCATCTCGTTCTGGGCCTGGCGGTCGAACGCCGACAGGTCGTTCGCGTCCGCCGCCCGCAGGATCGGACGGGCGCTCGACTTCTGGCAGGGCTTGAACACGGGCATCGGCGACTGCTCGACGTGGCCGAACGTCGGCCCCGACTCGAGGTCCACCACCACCTTTTCCCCGCGCGCGAAGATGCGCCCACCCGTGGTGCAGAGAGTCAGGTTCGTCTCCTCCCGAAAGCGGACGCCGACGAAGGCGTCCTCGACTGCCGTCGACATTCCTTTGAACGAGCAACCGCTACAGCTCATGCATCCTTCCAGTCCCTTGCAACAGCGAAGCAACCTCTATGCACGTCGGATACCAGCACGACGGAACCAGCCTTCCCCTTTCGACCGCCGCCGAGGCGCAAGGGGTTACAGCTCGGTACGACCAGGGGAGAAAGCGCTTTACCTTATCACGATCCGCTCAGGACCCGCCGCCCGATGTCGCGGCGGTAGACCTTGCCCGGCCAGTCCACCGCTTCGACCGCGGAGTAGGCCCTGCGCAGGGCGCCGGCGAGGTCGGGATCGACCGCGCAGACCGAGAGCACCCGGCCGCCCGCGCTGACCAGATCGCCATTGTGGAGAGTTGTCCCGGCATGGAAGATCTCCACGCCCGGCAGGGTGTAGGCGCGGTCGAGCCCGATCGGCTCGCCGGTCTCCGGCCTGCCGGGATAACCCGGGCTCGCCAGGACGATGCAGGCCGAGACCTCCTTGCGGAAGGAGAGCCGCCGCACGTCGAAGCTCCCTCTCGCCCCGGAGGCGAGGATGGGGAGGAGGTCGTCGTCCAGGCGCAGGAGGAGCGCCTGGCACTCGGGATCGCCGAAGCGGACGTTGAACTCCAGGACGCGGGGACCGTCCGGAGTGAGGATCAGGCCGGCATAGAGCACGCCGGTGAAGGGTCGCCCCTCGGCCGCCATCCCGGCGACGGTCGTGCGGACGACCCGCTCCAGGATCTCGGCCCCGGTTTCGGCGGCGAGCACTCCGGCCGGGCTGTGGCAGCCCATGCCGCCCGTATTCGGGCCGGTGTCGCCGTCGCCGATCCGTTTGTAATCTTTGGCAGTGGCCAGGGGGAGGACGCGCTCGCCGTCGCAGAGCGCCATGAACGAGACCTCTTCGCCGGGAAGGAAGGCCTCGATGACCGCGCGGTCGCCCGCCGCGCCGAAGCGGCGGTCCTCGAAAAGGTCGCGCACCGCCTGCTCGTACTCGGCTTCGTCGGCCGCGATCAGGACTCCCTTGCCCGCGGCCAGGCCGTCGGCCTTGAGGACCACGGGCCAACCGAACCGGCCTTTCGCCGCCCGCGCCCCGGCCGCGTCGTGAGCGACCACGAAGGGCGCCGTGGGGATACCGTGGCGCTCCATGAACTCCTTGGCGAACGCCTTGCTCCCCTCCAGCTCGGCCGCTCGCATCGAGGGGCCGAAGGCCACCAACCCACGGCTCGTAAGCTCGTCAACGAGCCCAAGGGTAAGTGGAAGCTCGGGGCCGACGACGGCGAGGTCGATCTTCATCTCGGTGGCGAAGTCGGCCAGGCGTTGGATCTCTTCGGGCGAGATCGGCACGAGGTCGGCGATCTCCCCGATGCCGGGATTGCCCGGCGCGCAGTAGAGGTCGGTGAGAAGCGGGCTCTGGCGCAGCTTCCAGCACAGGGCGTGCTCCCGGCCGCCGCCGCCCACCACCAGGACCTTCACGTCGTCTTCCTCTCGGCGGAAGTGAGAGCCGTGACCGCCATCACGTCCACGATGTCTTCCGCGGAGCACCCGCGGGAGAGGTCGTTGACCGGCCGGTCGAGCCCCTGGAGCAGGGGGCCGACGGCCCGCGCTCCCGCCAGCCGCTCCGTGAGCTTGTAAGAGATATTGCCGGCGTCGAGATTGGGAAAGACGAGCACGTTCGCCCTTCCCGCCACCGGGCTGCCCGGCGCCTTGCGCTCGGCCACGTGCGGCACCAGGGCGGCGTCGGCCTGCATCTCGCCATCCACCTGGAAGTCGACGTTGCGCGCCTTCAGGACCTCCAGGGCCGCGCGCACCTTGTCCACCCGCGGGTGGCTGGCGCTGCCGCGGGTCGAGAAGGAGAGGAGCGCGACCCGCGGCTCTTCTTCGAGGAGGGTGCGGCAGCTCGCCGCCGACGCCTCGGCGATGTCCGCGAGTTGCTCGGGGTCGGGATCGGGGATCACGGCGCAGTCGCTGTAGAGGAAAGCCCGGCCGTCGGGCATGGCCATGAGGAAGCAGGAGGAGACCATCTTGAGCCCGGGACGGGGGCCGATGACCCGCAGGGCCGCCCGCAGGGTGGCCGCCGTGGTGTTGATGGCTCCCATGACCGCGCCGTCGGCGCGCGAAGAGGCGACGCGCAGGTCGGCGTAGTAGAGCGGATCGAGGGCGAGCTTGGGGGCCTCCGCCGGGTCGAGCCCCCGCAATTCGAGCCGCTCGGCGAGGCGCTGGGTCACATGGTGGAGGTCCGGCTCGGAGATGGGATCGAGGATCGGGACCGTGAGGCCGATCCCGGCAATACCGGCGGCAGTCGCCACCCGTTCCACCTCCTCGCGCGGGCCCACCACGCTGGCGCGGCAGATCCCCAGGGACGAAGCCCGCTCCGCCGCGGCCAGCACGCGAGGGTCCACACCTTCGGCGAGCACGATCGAGGCGCCCACCTGGCTGGCCCGCGAACGCAGGCGGTCGAGAAGGTTGGGCGGGCCGGTCATGGATTGGGGATTCTAAGGCCTCTACCCCTTCAAAACCATCTCGCCCGTCGGCTGCGGCACGCCGCCCGCCGGCTCGACGGTCACGGCCCAGGCATCGGTCGCGCCCCGAGGAGCGCGCTCCACCTGGATGCTGCCCGTGCCGCGCTCGTCGACCTTGAAGACTCCGGCCGAGACCGGCTTGCCGCCTTCGATCCACCAGAGCTGGTAGGTTTTGTCCGGGGTGAGCGCCGGCAGGTCGAAGGCATAGAAGACCGCCTTGCCGCGCTCCGGGCTCACAAAGGTATGGCCCTTGGCGTTCGGGCTCGGACCGAGGCCGGCGAGCACGATGGCGCGCGAGCTTGGCGAGGTGATGATGGCGAGCGACTCGGCCATGCGGTTGGCCTCGGCCCGCGCCAGCCCGAGCTGCTGGTCCAACCCGGAGACCTGCCGCGCCAGCCGGTCGCGCTCGGCGCCGAGGCGCTCCATCTCCTCCCCGAGCCGCGCCTGGCGCCAGCCGAAAAAGACCGCGACCAGGAGCGACGCGGCGGCTAGGATCGCCGGCCAGCGCGATGGGCGGGATCGGACGGGCGCCGCCGTTCCCGCCAGTTTCTGGATTCGGCGGCGGGCCATGTCCGAAGGAGCGACCGGCTCCACGGAGGCGGCGAGCTCCTCCAAATCCCCCTGCCAGAGGTCGAGCTGGCGGCGGCATTCGGCGCAGCCGGTGGCGAGATGCGACTCCATCTCGCGCAGGTCCTCCCCGTCCACGGCGCCGAGGGCGTACGCCGGGAGCAGCTCTTCGTGGCGGAGGGAGTGGTCCGCGCTCATGACGTGCTCAACGCCTGGCGAAGCTTGTTCATGCCAAGCAGGATTCGCGATTTGACGGTGCCGAGCGGCGCCTTCAGCCGTTCGGCGATCTGCGTGTGGGTCAGCCCTTCGAAGAACGCCAGCTCGATGCAGTGCCGCTGCTCGGGCGAGAGGACGCCGAGCGCCGTTCCGACCCGGCTGCGCTGCTCACTCGCCTCCAGCCGCGCCGTTCCGACCGGGCGCACCGCGACCCCCTCCCCGGCGGCGACCTCGTCCTCGCGGCGCTGCTGCGACATCCGGCGGCGGAGGCGGTCCAGGGCGCGGGAGCGCGCCAGCATCAGGATCCACCCCCGCGGGCTGCAGCGCGACTCCTCGTAGCGGTCGGCCTGCATCCACACCTGGAGGAAGACCTCCTGCAGGACCTCCTCGGCCTCGGCCCGGACGCCGAGCATGCGCACGAGCAGGCCCAGCACGACCGGTGAGTGCAGCTCGAACACGCGGCTCAAGGCATCTCCATCGCCGGTTGCAATCCGGCGCAGCAGGTCCGTTTCGTTCAGAGGAGTCCGTTGATCCATGGAAGGGAAGCCGCTCAGCCCGCGCGCTCCCCAGGAGTCTAGCAAGTTTCGAGCCTCTTACGGAGCAGGCAGCTCGAAAGTGAGGGAGGCCCAGAGGCTCTCCCACTCGGCCCCGCTCCCCTCGGGGGCGGGGATCATGTGGACGGCCTTGATCAGCCAGAGGCCGGGACGGTCGAGCGCCAGCGAGACCCGGCCGCCGGCCGTCCTGGCCGAGACCCTGGCGTCGGGGGGCGCGATGGCCACGACGAGCGCTCCATCCAGCGGCTTCCCGCGGTAGAGCAGGCGCACGGGCAGCGCCTCTCCGGGCTTCAGGGCATAGGGGTCCCTCTCCGGAATGAGCTCCAGCTCGAGTCCGAGCTCCCGGTCGTACCCCGACGAGCCCT